>NZ_JANPLS010000385.1:0-11768 GCF_031422475.1 Chamaesiphon sp. VAR_48_metabat_403 | reverse complement strand
ATCGTAGACATTGATGGCACGATCGCGGGAGAATCGAATCAAGTTAGTACTAGAGTCAAACAAGCGATCCAATCCGTTCGCGATCGAGGTATCCGCGTTGGTATTGCGACAGGTAGAATGTACAAATCTGCATTACGATTTCACCAGGAAATCGATGCCGATATGCCCATCATTGCGTATCAAGGTGCCTGGATTCAAGATCCCGCTACAGGCATCAAACATCGTCACAGCCCCGTTCCTGTCGATATTGCCAGAGAGCTAGTCGATTATTTCGAGCAACCCACCTTACTCGACAAATTATCGATCCACGTCTATCGCGACGATTGTTTGTACGTCCGCGAAATTAACCCCGATACGGAATTATATATCGGACGCAGCGGCATTGCGGTTAATCCCGTACCCGATTTACGATCGGTTTTAACCGATCGACCGACTAAACTATTAGCAATGTCAGAAGATACCGATCTGATCCAGCATTTACTCCAAGATCTCCGCCAACGCTACTCTGCTTCGCAACTACACATTACTACCTCCGTCCCGATTTTCCTCGAAACTACCCAATCGGGTATCGATAAAGGAAATGCCATCGATTATGTTGCCAAAAATTTACTCGGTATCACCGCCGAAAATGTTCTGGCGATCGGCGATAATTATAATGATGTCGAAATGCTAGCTTATGCGGGTATTGGCGTAGCGATGGGGAATGCTCCGGCTGATGTCCAGGCACTTGCCGATTGGGTAGCACCAGATGTCAAAGAGGATGGCGTTGCTGTCGCGATCGAGAAATTCATTCTCAACGCCTAGTCTATTCTCTCGATCGACCGTATAAATATTCTCAGATAGTTTCAATGTTTTTGCCTCACCCGATCTCGCAACCTCGATCGGGTGTAACTAAATGATTAGATGGTGGTGGTATCAATAACCTCGATACACTCTCACTCAATTAGAGTATTTAAATATAAAACCAAAAAGAAGACCGACGACTGGCCGTGTTTCGTCTCGGTCTTCTTCTTGATTCGCTCCTCACACTCCATAAATAATACTGTATCCCACAAGCTCTTGTCAATACTTTTGTAAAAATTAATTTCCGATCGTCACGTTTTGCCGCAAATACAGCCAGATTGCCCTCGGCACGTCATGTTTACCTCGTCTAACTCTTCCGCATGAAGGGGGGCTTGTCACCCCTTAACTTTGTAGATAGATATCGATCGTAGAAATTTAGATCGCGAGCATAACAGTCAATTTTATGCCAATTTATCCTAAGCCTAATGATGATGGCTATAAGCACCACCTTGAGGACAAAATGGCGCGATTTCCGTAACTAATTGCAATCCTAAGTGTACCAACATCCCCTCCAAAACCGGATCGGGACTCAACCGCAGATAAGTAGGGGCGATTTCTAGACTCACATGACGATTGCCCAAATGGTAAGCCGCACGGAGCAAATTAAGCGGATCGTCACTAGCGATCGTCAGGACTAATTCTGGTTTGGCGACAACTCTTACTAACAGTGCGCCTGTCGTCGCTGTAAGGAGATCTCCATCCTGAAGCGTCGTTCCTCGCGGGAGTTGTAAAAATACAGCCGTATTATCGTCTGTGAGAAAATGATAGCGGCTGCGAGTACGTTCTTCTGCTGTTAAAGAAAGCATTAGAGCGGGTGCGGTAGGAAGGAGATCGCGATCCAATCGGCGATCGAGGACGATTGCTGTTGTAGATGACGAGTCGTTCGACACGATAGATTTTACCTCACTAGCTGACTATTGCTATTTTATGCGCGTCTAGATGCCGATCGCCACTGCTGACTAATTCATGAAGCCTCGCACCTTGGTTTGCAATTGAGGATTGGATCTTACAGCTTGGGTAATTTGATTGAATCTGTCGATACTCAGTCCCCGACTAGCTGCGATACTTTCACATTGATTGCAGTATTTAACGAACAGAGATTTTGCTTCACCATTCAACCCTTCCATCGTGTTAGGCTGATTGCAGACAAGATTTGGTAAATTGCCATTATTCGCGCGACTGACTTGCGCTAACGCCGATTGTCGAGCTGGTTCGATTTGCATGAGTGCAGCTGCATAGCTACGGAGATCTGCGTCGCTAAATTCATCAGCTCGTGCGGAGCTATTAAATAATAAACTAGGGTGCCGTGCGGTCAGATCGGGTACAATTCCACCTAAGATGCCCAAACAGCTAGCGATGAATCCTAGCAATAGCGGACGAGATAAACGGTGAAAGTGACGGCGGAGGTGTGGAGTTGTCATATAACCAGGTGTGAAACCAAGCGAGCGAATGTTGGTTTGATTTACATTCTAATTGAAGTGTTCGGTGGTTGATAAGTTCCTGAGTGTCTATGACTGGTGCGATCGAACGGAAATAGCCAGATAATCGAGGAGGAACAATTTATCAATTGTCCCTGATAAAATTTAGGGTAGGAGCAATTCATCAATTGCTCCTACCCTGTGTGAGGAAATTTCATCCCTCGCAAACATAATATTTTGGATGAGTGCGATCGAAAGCTCTAAATTTTAGATGGCGATCATCTATGCTGCTGCTTCAAGTGCTGCCGCTGCTGCTTTAGCAGCTTTCTTGGGCGGATCGAGTTTGAGGCTCAAATAACGGATGACATCTTCACTCAACCGCATTGCCCGCTCTAATGGTGCAATTTCTTTACCAGAACCAGTGTAGTTGACCTGAACGTAAATTCCGTCGCGGTGTTTGCCAATTAGATAAGCCAGACGACGTTTGCCGCGTTGTTGGATTTCGATGTCGGTAGCACCATTTGTCTCGATGATGTCCCGATATTTTTTGATGGATTCGTCAGCCTGTTCGTCCGATAGATCGGGACGCAGGATGTACATGATTTCGTATTTATCGCTCACAGATTCTCCTTATGGACAGATTGGCTTGAGTTCTATTCACTAATAGTGAATATTCAAGCAAGGATTTACTATCTTATCAGAGATCGGTAACTTACGGATGTACTAAATTAGCAATACAAATAGATAATTTGGCAATAGCTCAACCCAGCCATTTGGATAAGTGGCTATCTTGGTGTTCTAGATACGAGAGCAGCCACCAACCACAACAAGCAAAACTCAATAAGAAACAACCAGACAGTAGATAAGCACTAGAGATAACACGGACTATCTCAGCAGTAGACACAGGATCGAACATGGTTCATGCAGCTCAAGGCTGTTGAAGTTGTTTGTGAATTACCTTATATATGTAATTCTGCTATTTACTACTAGAGTTCGGCAGTGTTTTCCAGCACTTTTACTCAAGTTTTTTTGTGCTAGCACCACCATTACTCATCGACATATACCTATTGTACCCTGTTTGTTAAGAAATCTTTAAGACGTTTTTTCTGAACTCGGCTGCCGATCGACCACCACCGTAGTCGAGTGGGACTCGAAGATCGAGCTATTTACAACCCCCTCATAATAGCTCGATCGTTCGCCGCTATCGGCAATTCACCCGATCGCGAGATACTTTGTAATAAAGCGGGGAGCGGGGAGTAAGGAGTAAGGCACATTTACTACCGGGATACAGCCATCTTCCGTCTCCCATCTCCCCGCTCCCCGCTCCCCGCTCCCTATCGATACAACCGCCACCAAGGAATCTGCGGGGACTCATGGTGTTCCTGGTGGTAGCCGAAATGATAACAGCTAATTAACGACCACCAACGAGATCGAACGATCGTATGGGCGCGATGTAGGTTGGAGTAACCATCTGGTGGTTCGCGGTGGGGTAAAAATGTCCCAAAATAAAAGAGCTGAAGCGAACTCAGTAACGGGGGAATCGCCCAGAATAAGATGAGGTTGACGATCGAGCAGTGGCAGATAAACAAGTAAATTGTTAACATTACGGCCAAATTTATCGCTTGTCGCCAACTGAGATGTTCGCACACAAAGTGCCCATACCAGCTCCAGAATTGAGATGCGTTGCCATCATGAAAATCGGGATCGCGATCGCTAGCGGGATATTGATGGTGCAGGTGATGTTTACTCGTCAGTAATGAATAGTCAAATCCAGCATACAACCACAGACACAATTGCCCGATCGATCGATTTAGCTGCGGTGATGAATAGACGCTCCCATGCATGGCATCATGAGCGCTAATAAATAGCCCTGTATAGAGCCAAGTTTGTCCGCCAATGAGACAAATCGTCCAAATTGGATGTAAAGTTCCTATCTGGATTTGCAAGCAGTTCCACAGACCGATCGCCCACATTCCGATAATTGCTATGGCTACCTGTAACGGCAAGCCGTTCGTAAATTCTCGAAATATGGAAATCATCAAATTAGAAATTAGGGACTAAGAATTACTTTACTTCAATAAATTGAGCCAGTGCTACTGCGTCTAGATCGATAATCAATGTGTACTCTCAATCATAAATCTGACTTATTCAACACAAAAAACAATAAACATTTGTATGAATCAAGTAATCTTTACTCAGATGAGTTGCTTTTTAAGCAACAATTGTTTTAATATCCTAACAAGACAGTAAAGTTTTGTAAACGAAATCTGAGAATTAACTGTTTATCCCCTATAGGGTCATAGTACTTATGTCTATTACACTCAAGTCCGCTCAGTCCATCTTTTCCAACACCCTAGTTGCTGATGCAGTTCCGGCTGTTACCGCTGCATTCGACCAACTGAGTGTTGAAGATCAGTTGGCTTTACTTTGGTATGCTTACACTGAAATGGGAATTAGCATTACCCCTGCGGCTACAGGTTCGGCAAGTATGGCACTAGCACAACCCCTGCTCGACCAGATTAAAGCCATGCAGCCTGATGCTCAGACGCAAGTAATGACCGATTTGGCAATCCACACAGACACTCCTATTTGCCGTACCTATACAGCATTTCGGATGAATACCAAACTCGGTTTCTGGTATGAATTAGGACAAATGATGAAACAAGGTTTGGTAGCACCGATTCCGGCTGGCTATGTTGCTTCTCCAGAAGCAACTGCTTTACTTGAAACTATCAAACAACTCGATGCGGGTCAGCAAATCACAGTGTTGCGGAATACTGTAGTTAACATGGGTTTCGATCCCTCACGCGGTCAAGATTATGACAAACGCGAAGCACCCTCAGTTACTCCCCGTGCTTTTGCAGATCGTTCGCGGGCAGCGATCGAAGGCGTAGATAACTATACCGTGTTAAGCTACATCGATAACATGAATGCCTTCGACTTCCAGGCGGCATCTGGTCTATTTGTTGAAGAAGGCGCACTGCAACCTCCATTCCAAGCTCCAGTTGTCGGCCCTGCTGCCATTCTTACTTACATGCGTGAAGAATGCGTGGGCTTAAAAATGTTACCAGAACGTGGTGTCGTCGAATCGATCGATGATGGTTACACTCAAATCAAAGTGACTGGTAAAGTCCAAACTCCTTGGTTTGGTGCGAGTGTTGGTATGAACATTGCTTGGCGGTTCTTGCTCGATCCTCAAGGTAAAATCTTCTTTGTAGCGATCGATCTGCTAGCTTCTCCTAAAGAATTACTAAACTTACGTCGCGCGTAAATCTTACCTAACGGAATAAAATACCCACGAGCGGATAACTCGTGGGTACTTGCAATTTATCCGCGCAATTTCGCCAATACAAATCGATCGAGTCCAGCGAGATCGTCGATAATTTCAATATCTGTATAACTACCTTGTCGGACTAATAAATCTGCTACGCTAGTACCCTGTCCAGCCATCATTTCAATTAACCAAATTCCACCCGACTGAAGATAAATAGGTGCGGTATCGACCAACAACCGAATCGATTCTAAGCCATCTATACCGCCATCTAAAGCCAAATGCGGTTCGTGGTCTACTACTTCGGGTTGCAATCTTAGCACCTCTTGAGAGGGAATATAGGGCGGATTGGAGAGCATTCCCGCAACTCGACCTTGGAGATGTCCGAGTGACGACCACCAACTCCCCTGACTAAACTGAATTCGATCGCTAACACCCAATCGAGTAGCATTAAGTTGGGCGATCTCCAGTGCCTCGGCACTACAGTCTACTGCATAAATTTCCGCTGTCGGGAAAGTTTTTGCCAACCCGATTGCAATTGCACCGCTACCCGTCCCCAAATCGACCCAAATGCCTTGCTGTTGGCTGTTATTACTCGCAGCGAGCGCGATATCGATAATCGATTCGGTTTCGGGGCGGGGAATTAACACAGCAGGTGAGACAACCAATTCAAAATCTCGCCAAAATGTCTTCCCGACTAGATATTGAACTGGCTTGCGCCGCTCGATGCGATCGAGCCATAATGCCGACAATCGATCGAGCGGAATGGCAATGGAGATCGATTTATCATCTGCGATCGATTCTAATCGCAATGTGAGTCGATCGAGATCGGTTACCGATCGCAGCAGCCAATCGATCTCGCGCTCTTCGACTCGATGCAGTTTGGCAGCGGTTTGCGCCCATTTCCGCCATTCCCATAGTTCTCGTCCCTTAACTAGCTGTAGTTCCACCTATTTTTTGGGTGTGGTTGTCGATGTCGAACTTGGCTTAGGTTGAGCTGCTTGAATTTTACGGACGCTATCGACACTTTCAGCAGATGGCACGAGTACCAATTGCTTTTGCTCGGCGTAATTTTTACCCTGAAAATCGGCAACTACTACGTGCAGATAATTAACTTTAATCTCGGCTTTAGCAACTAATTTCGCATCTTTCTTTTTAACGCGATCCAACCATTGTTGTGCTTGTTGTTTGCTGAAAAATAGCGGGGTCAAATTATTTTCTTGCACTGTGACATATTTACCCTGTTGCTCGATCGCGACCATAAATAATGGTACTGGGTATAGCGCGTTAGCTTGATAGGGCTTTTTGAGGAGTTGAGCATTTTTGAGTTGTTGCTCGGTCGGAAAAAATACAAAACTCACGTTCTGAGATTTTTTTTGCGCTTCTACTTGTAATTTATAAATCTCGCTTAATGGTACTACCGTTACCTGAGCGACTTTACTTTGTTTCGGTTGGTCTTTTTTAAGCTTTGTCAAAAAACTTACGGCATCTTTTAACTCCATGAAAATCGGCGTAATCACGCGAGTTTTGCCCGCCGCCGTAACATTCTGCTGAAGAAAATTTCCTGTATTATTGGTGATCGCAAATACGGGTACTTTCTGAAGTTTATCCACGATTTGGGCTTCGGGTAGAGCCTGGGCTGGTAGTGGGGCGATTGTTACTAGCGGTACCATCGCGATGGAGATGGCGATCGAGAGCATCAAAGATTTAAACATTAGGTAATAAGCTAGCGTGCGACTAAATTGAATATTGAAAAATGAGCATCGACTCCATAAGTTGCGACCTTCCATCGATCGATAATAACTATCGACTGTCATATTATCAGATTGTTTCCGCTCGATCTAACCTTATAACAATAAAGACCGATCTTATCGACCTGTCCTTATTGATACACTATTAATGGTGGTTTACTCCCCGGGCAAGGCTCGAACTTGCGACCAATCGATTAACAGTCGATCGCTCTACCACTGAGCTACCGAGGATTGAGATAGTGTTTTTATCCACTTCACCTATAATATCATCATCTCTTGAAACTTGGCAAGTACCTTTTGAAAATTTCTCGCGCGCTAAAATGAATTTGGTTACTACGGTGATTTTCTGTAATTGCGCGATCGCCATCGGCGGGTTTACCGTCGCGCTGTGGACGATTCAGTTCCGCAAGCAAATAGTTGCCTTAACTAATTGGTGCGATCGGCTCTCGGCTCTCGACTCGTCCCCCTCAGCACCGTCCCTGGGGGAGCAAATCGCCACCAGCAGCGACCGAATTTTCGTCGCGCGCCAGCTCTATCAGCAACAATTACGCACCCTCGATCTGATTCGCTCGATCGGATCGATAATCAGCTTTGCCAGATATTTATCGAAATCCCGCCAGCCATCTCAACGCAAATCAAGGCTTTAGACTTTAGGCTTTAGGCTTTAGGTTTTAGGTTTTAGGATCGATAACATTCCCCGTCTCCCCGTCTCCTTTGTCCCCAAGTCCCCCCGCCCCCCACGCCCCGCTCTAACTAAGGATTAACCTGAATGCATCCTTTACAAAGTAGCGTCCCAGCGACGAGTTGGAGTTGAGTAATATTGACATCCGTACCCAAATCGATGCGATAGGTGTCGATGTTGCTACCAGGGAGATCGATCGAGCAATTAATCTGAAGCGGATCGAGGATGAGAATATGTCCCTGATGAATATCGATGCCCATCGAGATCTCGATCGGGGCGGTACGATCGCCAGCAGTGAGATTTCCTTGTAAAATTAAAGTAGAGGGGGCAATCTGGATCTGTTGCCAGTCAATGTGCCAACGATCTCGATCGGGATTGCTAGCGAGAATTTGACCGAGCAGATCGTTAAGTGCCTGAGCGAGGAGCGGTGCAGCCAATGAAGCTTGTAAATCTCGCTCGCTAAACTTGACATCAGCGACGACCGAAATTGGCTCTAATAAGCGCAAAGGTTGACCTTTGATGACTTGGGGTAGATTAATCCGAATATTTTGGGCGAGCAAATCGATCGATCCCAGCGATAATCCCTGGTAAATTGCCCCGACGGCGACGACGGCTACCTGGGGAATCGTTCCACCCAAAATTTGGCGACTGCCCCCTTGAATATCGACGTGGAGGTCATCTACCTGCGATACTTGCGATCGCAGCCACACCCGACAAGCAGGGGATAGTACCGAACCCACAATTCCTCTGGTTTGATTTGTCAATTGAGTTACATATTCCTGTAATATTTCTGCAAAAGAGTTTACATGTAAATAGTTACGGGTTGCCAGTGAATACTAAGATATAGCCGCAGTAGTTGAGGTCAGATCTACTCGATCTATCCAAACATTAAGCGGCGATCTAGCTCTGAATCTTCAGGTGCCTAACTCGAATCGTTTACATATCGCTCGAATATCGCCAAACTCCCAACTCCCAACTCATGAGCGCACGACTCCAGAAAATTTTATCTCAATGGGGAATTGCTTCTCGGCGGCGGGCGGAGGAGCTAATTTTGGCGGGTAGAGTGCGCGTGAATGGAGAAGTAGCCAAATTAGGACAAACAGCCGAACCGACTACCGATCGCATCGAAGTTGATGGTACACTAATCGCAGTACAGAGCCGACCTACGCCTGTATATCTACTGCTCAATAAACCAGTTGGTGTAGTCTCTACATGTTACGACCCCCAAGGTCGTCCGACAGTGATAGATTTACTACCATCGCAACTGCGTGAGTGTGAAGGAATTCATCCAGTAGGCAGATTAGATATTGATTCGAGTGGCGCGTTGTTGCTTACCAATGATGGGGATCTGACCTTCAGGTTAACTCACCCGCGTCATAGTTTTAGTAAAACATATGCAGTTTGGGTGCAAGGTCGTCCTACCGCCGCAGTACTAGCTGCTTGGCGCAACGGGATCGACTTAGAAGGGCAATTTACATTGCCCGCGCGGGTTGAAGTTCTCAAGCAACAGACCGATCGCACCCTACTCGAAATCATCCTGACCGAGGGTAGAAATAGACAGATCAGACGAGTTGCAACTCAACTAGAATATCCAGTCTTATATCTCCATCGTACCAGAATTGGTGACATTAGCATCGATGGCAGTTCGCAACGGGGACGGCTGCGCCAACAATCGTTAGCCAGCGGCTGTTACCGTCATTTGCAACCAGCAGAACTCCATAGCCTCCAATGTGCTGGGGATCGCTTACCAACAGCCGAGCCGCTAGTCGGCAAAGCCACAAATTTGTAAGCGATCCTCAAACTCAAAACCCCGACTATTATCCCTTACAACTACCCCACAATCAGCGATCGTGACTCTACTGGCACCGCTCAAGCATCTTACCACTCTCAAATTCCCCAAGCTGTCGATTTTTGCAGTTGCTGTCTCTGCTATTGAGCAGTTGCAATCGCAAACACCCGTCGTCAGCGAACCGCCTGCTATTCCAGCAGATGTAGTACCACTCCCACCGACTCCCAACGAGATTCTCGAACAGATCGGTGGCAAATTGCGCCAAATCCGCCAACAGCAGCAGTTGTCGATCGAGGATATTTCCGCACGAACGCAGATTCAACCTCGACTGGTACGCGCGATCGAAGAAGGTCATATTGAAATGTTACCCGAACCTGTCTACGTTAAAGGCATGGTCAAACGCTATGGCAATAGTTTGGGCTTAGATGGCGTGTCGATCTCGCAACAGGTACTTACTTGGGAGCCAGAAGTAGCAGCCTTCGATCCGACGACTAAACTACAGACGACAACTTTTCACCCCCAGATCCGAGTTAATCCTATATATTTCTATCTCGGCTACACGCTGGCAATCTTGGTGTTGAGTGTGGCAACTTCCAATTTCTTCAATAATGCGCTCGCACCGAAAGTTACCACCCCAGCAATAGTCGCACCCAAACCCCGTGCAGCCACTGTCAAGCCAGCCGCACAATTACCAGATATTCCCGTCGGAATTACGGTTAAAAGTCCGACTTGGGCGCAAATTGGTATCGATGGTACGACTAAATTTACAGGCAATCTCAACGCGGGGATGCAGTTGAAGTGGTTGGCTAAAAAGCAGATTACTATCAATACCAATAATGCTGGTGGCTTAGTTATTTCGCAAAACTCACAACCGCCCAAACCGTTAGGTAAATTCGGTCAAAAGCAGAGTATCACCATTAAAGTTGGTAAATAATCGAATTGACAAAACACAAACCCGACTTCTTAAAGAAGCGTCTCGCGCACGCCTCTGTTCCCCGACGGTTTAGCGGCGTTTTTATGTCTAGGGTTCCCCCCGAATAAAAAAACGACAAGACAGTCGGGTTTGTGTTTTGTTTTGATGAGGATAGAAATTGCTATAAAATAGACATCTAGACTTTCTGCCAAAATCGCTGTGATAACCCTGCAACCGTTCGATCGCCATCAAACTCTTACCGTCACGATCCCGCCTGCGGGGGTATCGCTTCAGGGCACATTACAGATTCCGGGCGATAAATCGATTTCGCATCGCGCCTTGATGCTCGGAGCCTTGGCTGAAGGCGAGACGACGATTCAGGGATTGTTACTGGGCGAAGATCCTCGGAGTACAGCGGCTTGTTTTAGCGCAATGGGAGCGCAGATTTCGGAATTAAATACCGAATTAGTTACGGTTACTGGGATCGGATTGGGACAAATTCAAGAGCCTGTGGGGATTCTCGATGCGGGCAATTCTGGCACGACAATGCGGCTGATGCTAGGGATTTTAGCTTCTCATCCCAATCGCTTTTTTACTGTAACTGGAGATGACTCCTTGCGATCGCGTCCCATGTCGCGGGTAGTCAATCCTCTCACCGAAATGGGGGCGCAAATTTGGGGACGTAAGGGCAATTCCCTCGCGCCGCTAGCCGTGCGGGGGCAAGAGTTACAACCGATTCACTATTATTCCCCGATCGCTTCAGCACAAGTCAAGTCAGCAATTTTACTCGCCGGATTGATGACTTACGGGCGCACCACGGTCACCGAACCAGCTTTATCACGCGATCACTCGGAACGGATGTTGCGAGCGTTTGGGGCGCAGGTAGATGTCGATCCAGAGACTCATAGCGCGACGGTGACGGGTTATCCCACTCTTAAAGGGCAACGAGTCATCGTTCCTGGCGATATTAGTTCCGCCGCCTTCTGGCTGGTAGCTGGTGCGATCGTTCCTGGCTCGGAGTTGTATATTGAAAATGTGGGTGTCAATCCTACCCGTACGGGCATTTTAGTCGCCTTAGAATTAATGGGGGCTGATGTTACC
>NZ_JANPLS010000384.1:0-6949 GCF_031422475.1 Chamaesiphon sp. VAR_48_metabat_403 | reverse complement strand
TTTTGAGATCGATCGAATGTCTAATCAAGCTGAATTATGGTTTCAACCGTTAATCTGGATGGATTTCCGATTGGCGGTAATCTTTACAGTGCTAATGCCCCTGATTCTATTATTGTGGGCATTCGCTCAAAAAACTATCGTCATCCAGACTCTATTAATTATCTATTGGCGGGTCGCTAGTTTACTCGCGATCGCCGTGTATCTCCAAATCGGCTCGTCACCGCTGAGTTTTATTGCTGGATTTGTCGGGCAAGCATTAATTCCGATCTCACTGTGGTTTTGGGCAGATATTAACGAAGAAATTAACGATTTACCAGAGCGTCCTCTCAAATTAGGCTTCTTGGCTTGGCGGTGGGCGACTAGTATTTATTGTATCCTGAGCGCGATCGCGGTCATTCCCTTTCTATCGTGTGCTGTTAGCGGTACCACCACCGCTTATTGTCAATCGTGGTTCCAACCATCTTGGCTGTACTACCAATTTTTCCATGCCAATTCCAAGCCAGAGTTTCTCAGTATGCTCGGCATCTTGGGATTAATTATCTACAGCCTATATCTAATTTACTTCTTAGTCGTCCGGCTCGGCAAACAAGGTCGATCGGCAATGGTGGGGGATGAGTAAGAGAGCTGGGAGCGTGGGGAGTGTGGAGGTGTGGGAGGTGTGGGAGGTGTGAGAGGATTTTGGATTAAAATTTATCCAGTCTCCCCGCTCCCCGCTCCCCGCTCCCCGCTACTACAACTCACTCGCGGCATTTATGCCTAGATAATTTTCCATCAGTAACTGTAAATAGCGACGAGCAATCGCGGTTAACCCACATCTGGCAATGGCTAGACGTGGGTTTTGACTTTTAATATCGCCAAAAATTCGACAGTAACGATAAAATTCTAGCCAACTTTCGGCGAGTTCGATCGTTAATTTCGTCCAATTTGGCGTTGGTAAAGCTTCCAGGCTAGAAAATTGTCCGTAGATGGCATCTAGCACCTTCATTAAGACGTGAATCAGTCGATCTTGGGCTGGATGCTCAAAAATACCGACCGAACCTGCTGCAAGCGGATTTTCCCCGCAGTTTGAATCCAATTGTCGAGATAAATCGATCGACCATTCTGGGGCGATAATTTGCCAAGTTGCGCTAATTGTTACTAATTTCTCGATCGCGGCTAATTCGAGCGTGGAGCAACAGCGCGCGTGGGCGTAAATCGCGATATTAACGGGAGAAGATCGATCGGTTAAATCGCCCGCAGGCAAAGGTAAATCGTGAATATAATTTAGCCATCTGGCGATCGATCCGGCGGTAGGTTGAAAATAAATGTAGCCTGCTGCGTTATGCCAACAGCAAAAATCTAGCTCTTTGTGTAGTCTATTATCTACCACTAAAATTAGTGGTTTAAGCTGTTGACAAATTTCTAATGGTGTAAATAAAGATTTTGCTGCCAATCGGTGTGCGATCGTGCTGACATACTGGTATGGTGATGTTGTCGCTAGCTTAATCGATCGTTGACACTGCCCATGCCAAGTTAAATCTTGCGTCATGTCAGTAGCTGAATTGTCATAATTATTTAGCGATCGTCCGTAAACTTGCTGAGTCATCACCTGCAAATAGTCGGCAATTTTTCCCGCCATTGTAGGTGCCAAATGCAGTAAAATCGGGTCTGACAGAGGAAAAATCTTCATAGTCACATCCCGATTGCAAAATTACGTAGTACATTCCAGACTAAAATAAAAATGATTCACTACATCAAAATACATGTAGAATCATTGAAAATCATGTGCCGTTCTGCTGGTTTGTTATGCATTCATCATCTACCCCACCTAAAAACAATACTCGTTCGTTCTCAACGTGGCACCGACTCCTAGATTGGGCGCAAGAACACTATCGGTATCGAACGTTTTCTAAAGATGCTCAAATCCCGACTCGTGCGGGATTACTATATCTAGTTCAGCGGGGCACAATCCGGCTGAATGGGACGGCGGAGACAGAACCGCCATCCTACCCACATCAAAATAGTACCCCATTGGAGTTCCAACTTCAAAGCGGCGACGAAACCTTTCTTGGTTTTGTCGGTGCTGGGCAACCATTTGAAATAGTCGATCGATCTCCATTTACGCTCCAAGCGTTTGCCCATACAGATAACACTTCAATTTTCTGGATGTACTGGCACGATCTCGAAAACTTCCCCAGTTTTCGGCGGGAGATTTTAGACTCATTCCGCTATCAACACCAACGGAAACTACTATGGTTAAATACCCTCGGACAACGCCACACGATCGAACGGTTATTGGGCTATCTCACACTGCTGATCGAAGAATTTGGCGAACCCTGTAAGGAAGGCTACTTTTTGCCCTTTCCCCTTACTCACGCCCAAATTGCTAGTGCGATCGGTACTACTCGCGTTACAGTCACCCGACTGATGAAAGAATTGCGCGAAGACCGCAAAGCGATTCATATTAAAGAAGATAACCTGATCTGCTTGCTAACTCCATCCCAACCAGAGTAAAGCAACAGCATGTACGGGTCGATCTTCTACCAGCACCACCAAACTAATCGCATCATTGGGGCGATCGCTGCCTAACTGTTTAGGCTAAACTAAGGATCTAATACTCTTTAGTTATAAGTGCGATCGCCCCATGATTTTGCCCGGTTCTACGATTCGTGTCAAAAATATTAATGATATCTACTACGGTTTCCAAGGATTCGTCCAACGAGTCACCGATGGGAAAGCCGCAGTCATCTTTGAAGGTGGTAATTGGGATAAAATTGTCACTTTTCGCCTCGCCGAACTCGAACTCGTAGATCTCACCCAAAAATAACTGTAGATTGGTTAACTAAAGACAATTTCATAACGATCGTGTTTAACTTACAAGGATTGAGTGTTTATCTCGTCGGGATGATGGGTTCTGGTAAAAGTACCGTCGGCCCATTACTCGCCACAAATTTAGGCTATAGTTTTCTCGATACCGACACCACGATCGCCAGAGCTTGTGCTCAAGATTTGGGCTATAGTTTTGAAGATCCCGATCTCGACGAATCTGAATTAGTCGGTAAAATTATTACCGAAATTTTTCAAACTGCTGGCGAAGCCGAATTCCGCCGCATCGAAACTCAAATATTAGCCGAAGTCTCTGCTTATACCCGCCTAGTCTTCGCTACAGGTGGTGGGATTGTTATCGATCGCGAAAACTGGAATCATTTACATCAAGGGCTGGTAATCTGGCTCGATCCATCGCTAGATCTCCTCGTCGAACGTCTTCAGGATGACACCACGCGCCCTATTCTAGCCACCCCGGAAGAGCTTCAACCCAAATTAGACCGCATTCTCACCGAGCGGCGCGACAAGTACGCCGAAGCCGACATTCATATTCCCTTTACTCACAATCTCACGCCTGAAGAAATTGTCGATCGGATCTTAGCAGCCATTCCCACAGTCTTAAAAACACCAGTGGCTATCCCAGAGTAAATACGATATCTTCGTACACAAGTTCGATTGGGAATGTTAAATTAATACTCCTGAGTTCTACCACATCCCCAGAGCCATAGGAAATCAATTCCCACCCACCGCGCTCGTTTCGTTGGTAAAGATCTAAACACATTGCCGTCGTACTGACGAAAACATATTCCTGAAGATCGATCGATCTTCGATACAGTCTAAATTTATCACCCCGGTCGTAAGCCTCGGTACTGGGCGATAAAACTTCGATAATTAAACAAGGATGACTGATAAACTGATCCGCGCCGCGATCTCTGGCATCGCAAGTCACGCTAAGATCGGGGTAACAGTAAGAATTCGACTCGATCGTCTGCACTTTAGCATCCCCATTGAGTACCTGACACCCACTACCTCGAAGATGGGTTCCCAGCATGATGGCAAGGTTTACAGCAATTTTACTGTGGTTGATGGTACCGCCAGTCATGGCATAAACTTCACCATCGACAAACTCATGGCGAAACTCTTGTCGTTCTTCCCACGCCAGATATTCGGCTGGTGTGAACCGAGGAAAATCTTCTTTTAGGGCAATCATCAGCTAAAACCTATCGTTTATGTACGACACAGAGCGATCGTAACATTTTCTAATTATTTTTTGGACTTTCCACTGGCGATGTTGCGCCCATTGCGATTAATAATAACGCCACCAGCTCTAAAAATAATGCGGCAATAGCAGTCGAAGTCAGCTTCAACAACCAACCATCTGCGGTACCAAATAACCCCGCTACGCCGCTTAAATAAGCAGAAATAATATCTGTAAAATCGATCGCCACACAACCAAGTAGTAATAAATTCACCTGCTGTTTACTTGCCAATACCACCAACACAGCCAGCACCACATCTCTAATCGCCCAAGCTCAAATTGCATAAGGCATTTGGGGATTAGCAGATACAGAAAGCCCGATCTCTTCCATCAACCAATGCGGATCGGCATAGCCAAAAGCACTTAGACTAAACCGAATCAGGCACATCAATCCCAGCGGTACCGTAATATACCAAACTTGACCTCTCATTTTTATTACTCCCAATAGGCGATCGATATGTAGCTAGACATTAAACCGATTAATTATTAAAGTAAAGTAGTTACTTTTTTGTAACCAGATTACTCGCGATCGCCTATTCCCATCCATGAAAGAGCCTGACTCCATTCCCCTCGAACAACTACTCGATCGAATCTCAGGTAAATGGACGGTCTATATTTTATGGCTTTTAGATACAAAGGGAAAATTGCGTTTTGGCGAGTTGCGGCGGAAGATCGATGGAATTTCAACTAAAGTTTTGACTGAAAGATTACAAATGCTCGAAGAAATCGGGATCGTTCATCGAGATTATAAACCGACTACTCCCCCACAAGTTACCTACGAGTTAACCGATCGAGGTAAAGAATTATCCGCGCCACTTTACCATCTCTGCGATCTTGCTTCTCGCTGGTATGGCGATCGAATAGTCCCATAAATGAGACTTTAGTATCTTTCTTTTCCAATCTCTGCGTCCTCTGCGTCTCTGCGGTTAAAAAATATTAATTTGGCAGTATCATAACAAATTTAGATTATTTCCAAATTTACTAGCGATCGTGAATTGATGATTATGAACCGCAGAGGCGCAGAGAGCGCAGAGAAAGACAAAGATTGGATAGCTTTTCATTTAGGATTACTATAGCAGTCCTAGATCATTTGTGAGATGCGAACTTGGTGTTATTTTAACCGCAGAGGCGCAAAGGGCGCAGAGAGAAGAGTAAGATTCTCATGAATCATCTAGGATTGCTATATAGTATAAAATTGATAAACTAATATGACTTTTGAAGAAACGCCTGAAAATGAGAATCTAGCATTACTCGTAGCACATCGAAAGGGCTATGTAGTAACTAAATATATGGACGAAGAAGGTAATGAAATCTCATACTATACTGCTGAAAATTCCGAAAATACATTTTTCGCAGATAGCTTTATATCCCTGCTGGGATTGATAGAATTAGGTGAAACAAGAAAAACAAGCTGGCGATTAGATGCTAAAGAAGCTGCTTATACATCGTTAGTCAAAGATAAAATGTATGGCGAAGACGTTAACGAATAAATTAAACGTGAATAATATATGGTTTCGATCGCAGATGCTGGCAATACTTGGTATCCATCTTTGTATATCATTTTGCAGAAGGGTTATACTGTGGAAATATTAGAAGACGATCTTGCAGACGATAATTCTCTAACCTTCTATAGTGCCACAAAAGATGATAAAAAATTCATCGCTTGGAATTTTCTTTCTTTATTAGGTCTGATATGTATTTGGGAGAACACAGGTGGCGATCTAATTAATAGTATAAAGGAAAGTGAAGAATTAAAATCATCAATAGAAATAATTGAATACAAATATGAAGCTCGCAGTAAAGAGTGAACGATAAACGATCTTCCGTAGATTCACTGTTGACACTCGATATTTAGCTTGGCTAGATTGGCGATCGATCCTGACAATTATAGGTAAATTTAGTTTGAGATCTTAACAACCATCGAGTAGCTCGTGGTTTTTAAAAAGATTCGCTCCTGACTGCCAAAGTTTCCGGGTTCTGCTAGGCTGGGGCTGTATTTATATATGTATCGCCATTGCTGGATTGACGCTCATTTACCGATCGACTTGAAACTATGATAATGTCTACTGTCAAAACCAATCGTTTTCTCGAAGATTTAGATCGCGTCGCGAGAGTGCGCCAAGAAGTGGCTGGGAGCCTCCGCCGGATGGTAGCCAATCTCCAGAAGTCAGAGCTAGCCGCACAAACCGGATCTGGCGAAATGGGATTCGATCGCGATTTGGCAGATCTGACTAAAGCTAGTACCAATCTCCAGCAGGGTGTCTTTCGGCTGATGGTGTTGGGCGATATGAAACGGGGCAAAAGTACGTTTCTAAATGCCTTAATCGGCGAGAATATCTTACCCAGCGATGTCAATCCCTGCACGGCATTGTTGACGGTGTTGCGCTATGGAGAGCAGAAAAAAGTTACCGTACATTTTAAAGATGGTAAGCCGCCTGAGTCGATCGATTTTGGCGCGTTTAAAACTAAGTACACGATCGATCCGGCGGAAGCGAAGAAATTAGAAGAGAGCAACAAACCTGCTTTCCCCGATGTGGACTATGCCGTTGTGGAATATCCACTAGAGTTACTATCGAAAGGGATTGAAATTATCGATAGTCCCGGTTTGAACGATACCGAAGCGCGGAATGAATTGTCGCTGGGATATCTCAATAATTGTCATGCGGTATTATTCGTCCTCAGTGCTTCGCAACCATGTACCTTAGGCGAACGTCGCTATCTAGAAAACTACATTAAAGATCGCGGTTTGAGCGTATTCTTTTTAATTAATGCTTGGGATCGAGTCAAAGAATCGCTAATCGATCCTGATGATGCCACCGAACTAGCTGAAGCCGAAGGCAAATTAAATCGGGTATTTAAAGCTAACTTAGCTGAATATTGCGCCGT
>NZ_JANPLS010000383.1:0-2691 GCF_031422475.1 Chamaesiphon sp. VAR_48_metabat_403 | reverse complement strand
TTTTCCCCTTTGGCAATCTCGTAACCGATTTGGGTACCGTTATCGAAGGGAATATCTGAAAGTTGGGTAATTGCACCAGGGGAAATTCTCAGAGCTTTGGAGTCAAATGGAAACCCGACACTGTAGATATTGCGATCGTTTACTTTGAGGATACCAGGGTTAGAGAGGTTGGCTAATTGGTATGATTTAGAGCTGGTAAATTCTAGTAAGGCTAAATCGTACTTACGATCGAATCCACCGTCGATCTGTTTAGCAGTATACTTTTGCCCGTCGGGTGATTGAATCTCAAATTGGGCTGCGCGCCTCGTGACGTGAGCATTAGTGAGGACGAGGTAGGTATTGCCCTTTTTAGCAATTAGGACACCTGAGCCGCCATTATTGGCGGAGGTGATGCGAACTGTAATGTCTTTGGCAATCCGATTTACTTTGGTGCTGGCTTGTTTTTCGGCTTCGTCGAGTTGCTGGAGTTCCGGATCGATCTTTTGGGCGATTTGGGTAGCAGGGTTGCTGTGTGATGTCCGATCTGATAATGTTGCTGCTTGGACGGGCAATAAAAATAGGCTCGATAGAATAATTGGGGTAATATTTTTCATATTTTAGTAATTTTTAGTGGGTTCATATCCCCGACTTCTTCGAGAAGTCGGGGATCTATGCGTGGGGATCTGGTTGTCTTTTGAAAAATAGATCGGATGCTCTAATTTCCTTTCAACTTAGCAATTATCCCCATCACATTCTGATATAAATTCATCTGTTTCTGCTGCCGAAATAACTCAGCCGCCTGAGTTAGATCGGCGATTGCTCCCTGTTTATCTCCTAATTGAGATTTCGCTAAACCCCGAAGCATGTAATTAGTAGTATCGTTAGGCTTAATTGTAATGGCTCGATCGTAATCAGATAATGAACCCTGTTTATCTCCTAGTTGGAGTTTGACAAGACCCCGACCATTGTAAGCCGCAGTATTGTTAGGATTAATTACAATGGCTCGATTATAATCGGCTAATGCGCCCTGTTTGTCTCCTAGTTGAGATTTTGTATTGCCTCGCATCATGTAAGCATTATCATCATCGGAATTGAGTTTAATCGATCGATCCAAGTCGGACAATGCACCCTGGTTATCTCCTGATTGAAGTTTAACAATGCCCCGACCAGCGTAAGCACCATAATCGTTAGGATTAAGTTCGATTGCTCGACTAAAATCAGACAGTGCCCCCTGGTTATCTCCTAATTGAAGTTTAAAAGTACCCCGACTATTGTAGGCTGAAATATTGTTAGAGTTGAGTTTAATTGCTCGACCAAAATCAGACAGTGCCCCCTGTTTATCGCCTAATTCAGCTTTAACTAGCCCCCGCACAGTGTAAGCATTCGTAAAGTTAGGATTGAGATTAAGGGATCGATTGTAATCGGATATTGCGCCCTGTTTATCTCCTCGTGCAGATTTAGCGATCCCCCGATTCAGGTAAACATATGCTTCTGGCCGATCTTCAATCAGCTTGTCATAAATTTTTATTGCGGCTGGATATTGTTTTAAATCGTCTAGAATTGTTGCTTTTTGATTAGTTGATGTTAAATCTTGCGGCTCTAATTTAATTGCTATATCGATCGACTGTAATGACAGATCGTACTTTTTCAACTTTCTCAAAATCGAACTTTGATTCTTCCAGAAATAGTAATAGTCCGCGCGACTTTTGGGTGGTACGGCGGCGATGGCTTTGGCTATGGCTATTTGAGCTAGGTCGAATTTCTCCAACGTCGCTAATGATAATGCCAGCCCATAATTTCCAGTTAAAATCTGACCTTTGCTAATTGCTATATTAAAAGCTGCTACGGCTTTTTCAGATTGTCTAGTCCGAGCGAGTTGATTGCCATAAGTTAGCCAGCGTTCGCCCTCGTCCTCTGCGTTAGGTTGGGTCAAATTCTGCATATTGCTAACGATCGTTTGCCGATCTAGATCGCTCAATGTTGCTGCTGGCGTTTTCGCAATTTTAAGTAACTTAGGGTTGAGTTGCAATTTATCTGCTAAACCGATTAAAGTTTGCATTGATATTCCTTGGCTATTCCCTAACATCACACCCTTAGTCTGTTCGGCTTTGCCGTGAATGCCGATAACTCTTCCTGCTGAATCGAATACAGCTCCCCCACTCATGCCACCATAACTGATACTGCTATAAATCAGGTCATAACCATTCTCAAAAGATTGTTTGTCTTGTGCTTGTAATTTACCTTGTTCCCGATCGAAAACATAGCCAGGATTGAGTTGCCATTGCCACAAGGGACTATTAATTTTATCCCGCCCTGGAAAGCCACCAGCTAAGACGATTTCTTTAGTATTTGGGATAGTTTCACTCAGTTGGGCAATCGGATAGGTGCTATTGCTGCTAAATTTTACAACAGCTAGATCGACCCCTTCAGCAACTACCGTACTGGTAAAATTATGAGTATTTTGGTCGTAGGTAACGAGCTGATTATTGCTATATTTTTGCCGATTCTGTTCGTTTTCTACTACATGTTTGGCAGTAACGACATAATAACTATTCCCTTCCCGTGCGACGATGACTCCCGAACCATTACCGCCACTATTTTCAATTCTTACTGTCTGTTTCCGAGCGGCATCATTCAGCTTTGCCATATATCCCGTTAAGGTGGCTTGACGTTGAATTTTACCGACTGCCAAGCCATTAAATTTATAGCCGT
>NZ_JANPLS010000382.1:0-10562 GCF_031422475.1 Chamaesiphon sp. VAR_48_metabat_403 | reverse complement strand
CGGATTGAGTTATCGACTAACTGTATCAGCCCAAGCTTTCCCGATTTTGACTCACAAAAAGATTCAATGGCGGAGCTTGGTGACAGAAATGATTTGGTATCTATCCGGCGAACCGCATATTCGCAACCTCAAACAACATACCAAAATTTGGGATGCTTGGAGCGATGCAGATGGCAATTTAGAAACTGCTTATGGTAGGTTTTGGCGATATTATCCAGTGCCCGATTATGAAACTCCAATTCGGCGCGAAGATAGCAACTATTTATGCGATGGTGAGGTATTGATTAATTTAGCCGATAGTAAATATCGGCACGATTTAATCGTTGATGCAAAAGAGTCGATCGCGATTCCTTGTTTCGACCAATTAAGATGGGCGATCGATGAGTTAAAACGTAATCCTCGATCGCGTAGACTACATATTACCGCTTGGTATCCACCGAATGCGACGATGAGTAAGTTACCACCTTGCCATCATAGTTTTACGTTAAATTATCAAGGTGGTAAATTAAATTTACATCTTCATCAGCGGTCGTCAGATCATTGCGTGGGTAATCCATTTAATCTAACTTGCTATTCATTACTACTATTATTAATTTGTAGAGAAGTTAACTTAGAACCAGGAGATTTTTATCACTCAATTACCGATGCACATGTATATGTGGATCATGTCGAACCTTATCGCAATGCTAGTCGAGAAACTTATGAATTACCGCAATTAGATTTGAGTCAATTGGGCGATCGATCGATGTTCGATCTCACTTATGATGATATCGATCGGATTCAATTAGTCAATTATCAACATGGTGCCTTTATTAAATTACCTGTAGCAGTTTAAAAATAAATAATAATGCAAAGAATTTTAATTGCCGCGATCGATAAAGATGGTGGCATCGGTAAAGATGGTTATATGCCTTGGCATTATCCCGCCGATTTGAAACTATTTATGAATCTGACGATGGGTAATACGATCGTGATGGGACGAAAGACTTTTGATGGCATGTTCGATCGAGAGAAAGCACCATTAAAAGGCAGACAAAATATAGTTGTGACATCGCAAGCAGAGCAGTATCGATCGCGATTTACCGATAAATATTTAGCCTCAGAATTAACTTTTACTAACGATATTAATTGTAAAAATATCGAATTAGCAACAGACGCTAAAGTATTTTATTGTGGCGGAGCCAACCTATATCAACAGGTAATCAATCTAGTCAATCTTGACATCATCTATCTTTCTCGCCTAGATGAAAGTTATGATTGCGATACATTCTTTCCCCGCAATCCAGAATCGATCGACAAACAATTTGAGCCGTATTTACCACCTCATTTTATTAATAGCTTCTCCGATACTATGGCAGGTAAAAAATCTTTCACTTTCCAAATATATACACCAAAGCCATTGATAATCTACTAATGCTTATATCGTTGTGTATAAATAAATCTAAAACCTAAAGCCTAATACCTAAAACCTAATACCTAATACCTAATACCTAATGTATGATATTTCTTCGCGTCCGACTTGGGATGAATATTTCATGATGTTGGCAAAATTGACCGCCACGAGATCTACTTGTTTAGCATTTCCTGTCGGAGCAGTAATCGTTAAAGATCGCCAAGTTTTATCGACAGGTTATAATGGTTCGCCATCGGGTTCGGTACATTGTACGACTCAGGGCTTTTGTTATCCCGAATTGAGTGCGTGTAATGCTAGTAAAACTCTTCCTTCTCGATCGGTACATGCCGAAGCAAATGCGATCGCGCAAGCTGCCAAACACGGTATTTCCACGGGCGGAGCGAGTATTTACGTTACCTTAGAACCCTGCTTATCTTGCCTGAAAATTATCATTTCGGCAGGGATTCGCGAAGTGTTTTATGAGACGACATTTAATAGTGGCGATAATATTAAAGTTCGGGATTTCTTGCTTGCAGATAGCTCGATCGAACTCGTTCAGATTCAGGTGTCTGAAGCAACTGCCAATCGATCGGCAGCATTTTTACTAAATCCTACATCAGTAGAAACTTTTAGCTAGCGATCTAAAAAGAGGCTTTCGATCGAATCGCTTAACCCATAGGCAAAGTAATCGATCGAAAGCCTCTTATCTTATCTAAAGATTGCCGCAATTAGCGACGGGGGACTAGACTGTTGTAGTCAATGTTGTAAGGTGAGATCGATTGAGGCTGATTGCCGATCTTGCCCAGACTTTTTGCCATTGATAAATATAGCGAAGGATCGCCTGCCTTGGCTTTTTTCTCTTGAGGAGTATATCCACGCACAGCAGCTTGCCAAGAAGCTTTGGGGAACCCCAGCTTGCCACGATAGTAGGCATCGTAGCGAGGAGATTGAATATTAAATGGTAATTCACTAGCACCGGAAGGTAATACCCGCCGACGCTGAAAGGGGACGATACTATCGCCAAAGTTTTCTAGGTATTCATCGCTATTGAGTAGGTCGTTAATGAAGCCAGCACGACCTTTAGTGCCGATGACGATCGACCAAGCAATTTTTTCCGCATCGCTGTATACGTCGCGTCCTAGCACCTTCTGAACGCAATGGGTGACGAACCGATAGTTGCTGTTGAGGTTGTAGAAACTATTTGTGAAAGTGTTGGATAAACATAATCCCCGAATAAAGTCCCGGACGGTAATTTGACCGCTACGGAGTTGAGATTCTAGGAACTTTTCGCGATCGGCTGCAAAGGCATGAAAGAAGATCTGACGATAAGCTGCTCCAATGAGAATATCGATCTCACCTGAAGATAGTAAGTTATCTGTCGAGAAAACGCGCGGCTGCTCGTCCCCAGGCACTTCGTAGCCACGAACGCGAGTATTTTGACTCGAAGGAGCATATTCTAATAATGGAAGAGACATATGTTTAAAGTTATTTTCTTACGAAACTTTACAATTTCTCTCATCATAATCCCGATTTGGTACCTACTCCCGCCCCCGCGTTGAAAACATTACATTCCTTAATTTTCCCTCAAGCCTAGTAGCATCAGCCTTCTGGTTGTTTCTAAACGTACCACTTTGGCTCACTTTTGGGAGTGGGGAGTTGGGGGCGGGGGAGACGGGGAGACTGGGGGACAAAGGAGATGGAGGGGTGTGGGGAGTGTGGGGGGAGAAAAACTATAGAACGCAGTTCTACTAAACCCTTTCCCCTTTCCCCTTTCCCCTAAAACCTAAAGCCTAAAGCCTAAATCTACCAATCATCATTAACGATCGCGGTTGGGAGTTTTAATTTCGGAAATCGATAGAAGGTGTCGCCATCGTCATCGACTTCGGGAAAACCATCAAGCAGTCGCACTTGCTCGTCGAGAAAAATTTTGGCATTTTGACTGCTTACTTGCGAAATTGCCATCAACTGAATCAAGGAAATCGAACTATCCTGTTGTCGTAATAGTTGGTAGAAAGCAGCTTCTAGGCGTTTGCGTCGATTGGATTTAGAGATGAACCCTGCCGCTCCTGCTCCGATACCCAATAAAAGTAGTAATTCAATTAAGCCCATAGGGTAAGTAATTGGAGAATAACCATACAGTGAAAGTATACTCAGATCTGGAGTCAACGGGAGTTCGATCGCCAATTTTGATGCGGATCGCAGCGGCGTAACGATCCATATGTTACTAACACTCGTGACAACAGTTAGACGATCGTCGATAATGACACTGGATGCGATCGTCCTCTACTAACATCTATTTTAACGATCGTCGCTGCCGTTGGTACATTCTCAACCCCTATTTTCAGACCTCTATCCGTGGATGAACATCCTTCTCTAAATATTGCAGTTGCCCGCTTGGGTACGACCGCACCAGATAATAATTATGCGGTGTGGGTGCTTAAAGCACCATATCCTGGCGGCTATGTAATTGAAAATTGTCATTGGACGATCGAACTATCTCAAGCTTGGTTGGGATGGCAAGGTTTATTTAGTCCGGGAAGTAGACCCTATTGTTTGCCGTGTCATCAAGATATCAGCATTCCCGAACTAGATCTGGATGCGGTTACGCCTGTAGATGCGCCGCAACCGCAAATTTATAGTGCTAACTTGATGCAGCATTTGGGGTTGAGTTTGTGGCAGTGGTTATTTTGCAAACAGGTAGGTAATGCCTTCGCGCAAAGTCAGGGAATGGCGATCGGACAGGGCAAATTGCTCCGTCTGCGCGTCGAAGTTCGCGATCCGGACTTAATTCCATTACCATGGGAAATCATCCAGCCACAGCCCGGTAAACCCGCAATCAGCCTCGATCGACAGGTGTTATTCAGTCGGACGAATAGCGATGTCGATCCCTTGCCCCCCCAACGACTCGATCGATCGATTAAAATCTTGCTAGTACTAGGACAAAATATTCCTGGTAGCCCTCAGTTAGATCTCCAGCAAGAGTCCGCGACGATCGCTCAAGCCTTACGAAATACTATGCCCAGCGGGTTCAATCCGCCCAATCGACTCAATCCAGCGGGTTGTCAAGTCGATACTTTGGTGCAACCGACTCCATCGGAGCTGATTGCCAAGCTCGAAAGTCAGCAATATAATGTATTTTTCTATGCCGGACACGGAATGCCCGCACCAGAAGGGGGATTATTGATTCTCAACGATCTGGGGGGAATTAATGGCACGGAATTAGCCCAATTACTCGTCCGGTGTGGGGTCAAATTAGCAGTATTTAATTCTTGTTGGGGCGCGCAACCATATCAGCACCAGCAACAAGCTGTTCCGCGCAGCAGTCTGGCAGAAGTGTTGCTACATTATGGCGTACCCGCTGTACTAGCAATGCGCGATACGATCGCCGATCGCGAGGCTCTGAGCTTTATTCAGACTTTTACACAGGCATTGGCACAACGACTGAGTATCGACGAAGCCGCCGCGATCGCTCGCCAACAACTGTTAATTTTATATAAGTTCAATCAACCTGCGTGGACTTTGCCGATTCTGTACATGCATCCAGAGTTTAATGGCGAATTGATTCGTCCTTTATCTGAAGCAATTACCGAGATTCCCTCAGTTCCGCAAAAGATTCCCGCCGCATATATGCGATCTTTGAGTTTTCATACTCATCCCGATTTTCCGATTAGTTGCGGCTTAATGCGCGTCGGTAGATCTAGCGATAATGACTTAGTAATCGTCGAACCCTGGGTATCGCAACGCCATGCGGAAATTATCTATCGATCTCCATCGATGAACGATCTGACTAATGGGGTATATTATCTCCGCGATTCTTCTCGCTTTGGTAGTTATGTTCTCGATGGCGAAGGCAAATGGATGAGGGTACATTCAGGAGAATTCCCGCTCCAGTCAGGAATGCACCTAAAATTTGGCAGCGAAGAAGGGCAGGTTTTGGAATTTAGGATCGAGAGTACGATGTTTCGGTGAAGGGAGCGGGGAGACGGGGAGTAGATAGCCAGAACCGCCTGGGGATTCATCCCCAGGCTAACAACACAAGTCCACTGAAGTGGACTATCAAATTCTTTAGTCCACTTCAGTGGACTTGAGCCACTAGCCCGCACTTCAGCGGGCGGGTAACGAACGTAGCAAATATTCTTACTCCCCGCTCCCCGCTCCCCGCTCCCTAATCCCCCTCTATCGAAATCCCGATCGCATTGTGCACGCGTGCGGCTGTGGCTGAGGCGCGATCTACTAATTGCCCGCCGAGATAGAGACTGGTAGAACTCCCGCCATCGAGGTTGAGCGCGTCTACAACACCCATCTGTTGGACTAATTGTGCCATTTCTCCTAATGTTGGCCCTTTGCCACCAGCGCGATTGTGGACGGCAAAGATCAGCGTATTCCCCGTGTTATTAGTGCCGATCGCACTGCGGACGGCGGCTTCTTTACTAAAATTCACTCCAAAATTTTCACCTTTAGCATCGAGCACAATTTGGCTCGATCGTACCAACCAGGGGCCAGCAGCGAGAATTTGAGCGTACTTATCAAATTCGGGCGGGGTAATCTGCTGTTGGAGGGTTAAGTTAGTCCCGATCGGCAGGCTCCCAGATAGCTCTATTTGCCCCCGCAAGGTCAGTAAATAGCCGTTGGGGGGAATTGTGATGTTGACGCTGCCGATGGCGTTACCTGGGGTAATTTGAGTGACTTTATCTTGTTGGACTGTGAAAATTAGTTCGTTGGCTTGCATGGGGGTGTAAGTGCTGCTCCATTCGGTGGTGTAGCGACTGAATCCGGCTTGAATGTGGGCACTATTGAGGGCGAGTACGGGGATGCGATCGCCTGTGGATGTATTTAATGTTTCTTGCATCTGCAAGCGGGCAATCTGGATTTTACCTTTGTCGTTCCAACAGATCGCGCCGCGATTGAGAATGGGGCTAGATAACCATTTGCCATCACGTTTGAGGGCACCTAAGGGCATCCGATTGTTGCGATTGAAGTAGCCGCCGTTAATGGCTGCGACGATGGGGGTGGTGGGGGCAAATTTAATCAGATGGTTGGTACCGACGAGGCTGGGTTCGACAGCAAGCATCGGTCTAAATTTAATGCCTTTTTGACGCGAATCGATTTCTAGATAGCTGACAGGGAAATTATGTATGCCTAATTTGACCCATTTTTGTTTCCATTTTAGTCCTGGTGCCCAATTAATTTCGCGATCGGGAATATTAGCAAGGTTGCTATTTATCCTAATTTCGAGACTGGTTGGCGATAATAATTTTGCGCCCGCTCGTTGTCCTTTGACGATCGGGAATTGAACGATCGTTTGATTTTTACTACTGGTAATTTTATATTCTAATTTTTGGGCGGTAGGATCGTCATCGGGATCGAGATTGGGATCGAGGGTTGGCAGTGGGGCATTGAGTTGAGTGAGCAAGGCTGGATCGGCGGTAGCTTCGATCGTCAGGTAACCTTCGGTGGGGGTTTGGCTGAGTTTCCAGGGTGTATGTCGATCTAATGTGACGGTAATTTTGCCATTTTTAGGAGTGGTATCGCGGACGACATTTGTTACCCTAGTGGCTGGGGTATTGAGTTGCAGTTTGTTGCCTGTTAATTGCCATTGCCAACCGCTCTTTCTGGCGAGATCGGTAATATCTAGATATCGATATTGAGAGCTAAGTTTCGCATTCGTAATAACTGGTGTAGAATTGGCCGATCGATACCAATCGATCGGTTGAGTGCGATAATTGCTATTACTAAATAATACTACTCCGAGTTGGCGATCGAGGGCGGTATCGCTAATTCCCAATCGGGTGGTATTGCCAACTTGCCATTGCGCCCACGGGATATTTAAGGTTTTACCATTTAAAAAAATTTCGGTACCGCGATTGACAAATTTTGAGCTAGTAAGATCGCTGGCTGGTTGTTGGACGATGCGATTGTTTGCTGGTGCTGCGTAAACGATTCTGGGCGCAAAGACGAGCGTGGAAAAGAGTGCGATCGGGATTAAAGCTAGTTTTTGATAATTCATTAAATTTAGATAGATGCAGCAGGATTGAGGATTGGTGATGTGGCGATCGACTGGAGGCAGAAAATTCAGTCATGAGATTGAGACAGCGATCTTTATCAATCTGTTTCCTCGATCTTTAGTACGCAAAACATCACGGGATAATTACTGAGTAACCATGTGCGATTTAGCTTTCTCGCTTCGATGAGGAACAATTTACCGACTTTTGCGTTCTGATTAACAGTAGCCCCTGGAGTTCTTCAATCTAGCCGATCGAATTGTATAACTAATATGAGTAAATTTGAACTTTGCGAAAAATTTGGTTTGACAATAATCTTCGGTTTATTGTTGACTCACACAGATCTAGCCTTTTCATCTCAATCGAATCGTCCTAAAGTCGAAATCCAAAAGCCGATCGTAGCCAACATTCAGGCTCAAAACTCCGATGCCGATGGATGTGAAGCTTATGCGGCTGGATATGCTGTCGCCAGAACCAAGCGATATTATATTGCAATTTGCGGTGGCTCAAATCGTAAAAACATGAGCTTTTATGCCGCTAAAACAAACGATACTCCCGAACAATCCGAGCGAGGAAAAATTCAGATCGACAATGTATCATTTAAAAATGGTACTTATACTGCAACACGCGGTAGAGATACGTATATTTTAACGCCAAGATTGTTCTCGCTCAGACGCGATGGCAAGATCTTAGTTAGAGAAACGGTGGTTAAATACACCAATCTTTCCAGAGGAAAACAAGATCGCAGCAAGGCTTTATCTAGCTTGAATGAGATTAAATTCCCAAAATCATTGATTCAAAAAGCTAATATCATCGATTAAACCGTCGGGAGTACTCATTGCAAATTGACTTGCCAATCGTTCGTCTAGTTGGGCTTGGGGGAGCTTTCCTAATGCTCGATTGGCAACTGCTCTAGCTCGATAAGCTGGAGCTAGTTTCGGATTCGTACCGAGGGCGCGATTTAGCTCCATTAAGCCTTGTGGATACTGCCGATTTATCACTAGCATTTGTCCTAACAAAGAGCGCGCTCCTGCCGATTGAGGGGCAATTTGGACGGCTTTACGGGCGAGATTGAGAGCTTCGAGAATGTTTCCTTGTGCGGATCTGGCGATCGCAAGATTGTTATAAGCATAATAAAAAGTGGGATCGATCTCGTTCGCGGAGCGTTCCTGTAGGGAAATCGCCCGATCGAGATTGGCGGTGGCGACAGCATAATTTTTGAGTCTGAGTGCGACTAGTCCCCGCACATTATACGCCATCGCATTTTTTGGAGCTAATTCAACCGCCCGATCGCAAACGCCTAAAGCTTCTCCTTGTTTGCCAAATTCGCTCAAGAAAAAGCATTTGGCTGCATAGGCAATTCCCAATTTAGGATCGCTTTTAATTGCTAAATCTGCATCTGACAAAGCCGCACCAATTCGTCGATCGAACATAAAATTAGCCGCCGCTCTAGCTAGATAAGCCTTGGTATATTTAGGATTTAATTTAATCGCCTCATTCATTGCATCGATCGAACTGCCGAGATTACCACGATTGAATCGATCGACCCCAATTAAGAAAAAGTCTACAGCTTGCGGAGCTTTAGGTGTTTTTATGGCGACGATAATCGGTGGCTTACCGCCGAAATCTACACCTAGTTTACCAGCTAATTGCATAAAGGTATCGATCGGAATTCCTAAATTAAACCCCGTTTTAACCCGAATATTTTCATTAATCTTCGAGGTTTGAATAGATTCTTGCACATCGCCTTTACCATGAATGGCAATCGTTTCTCCAGCATCATTAAATACTGGCCCTCCACTCATTCCGGGGAGAGTATTATTGCTATAAACGAGGGAATACCCCCCCGTTAGCGGACGATTGGCATTAGCGGTTACCTTCCCTTCCGTAAAATTGTAAATCGAGTTATTAATTGCGGTGGTAGCCAATGGAAATCCGGCTACATAGACGACTGAGCCTTCGCTCGCTGCTTCGACTTTTCCTAATCTAGCAATTGGATAATTAGCAGTACTAGTAAATTTAACGACCGCCAAATCGACATCGGTTGTCGCTTTAATATTAGTTGCTACTAGCGGGTAATTTTTACCATCGGGGGTAGTAATTTTAAATTCTTGCTGACGATTTCTGACGACATGAGCGGCAGTCAAAACTGTATATGTATTGCCTTCTTTTTTAATTACAACACCAGATCCGACCGAATTTTCGCTATCGATCGACACCGTAACCGACTTAGCAATTTTCCCAACTTCTACTGCCGACAAAGCCATCGCCGACTGCCCGAATAAGCAATTCAATCCGATCGCCACACTACCAATCCACCACCAATACCGAGACATATCGATCGACCTATTTATATGTGTAATTTGAGAGTTTATGGTTTGCCTAGAAAGTCAATTTTGCCTAATTCTACTCCAGAATGTCTGAGAATATTATAAGTCGTAGTAACGTGAAAATAGAGATTTGGTAAAATAAACACATTCAGATATGGCATTCCTTGAAGCGTAATTGATTCTTTACCCATCGGTAAGACGATCGTTCTAGCTTCAGAACCATCGATTTGTTCTGGCGCAATCGTTTCTAGATAAGTAATTGTCTGCTTAGTTCGATCGATTAGTTCGGCAAAAGTTTGTTCGTTATCCACCATCGAAGGTGCTTCTAAACCCGCGAGTCTAGCCACTCCTCGGCGCGTCACGTCGGAGGCGATTTGAACTTGCTTGCTTAATGGATGCATATCTGGATAAAGGCGACTATTTATCAAAATGCTGCTCTCGATCTTTTTTGCTATAGCATAACGATCGCCTTTTTCGAGAATAGTTATTAAATTATTTAACGATCGTACGATCGGTGGTACCGATGCCTGATACATAGAAATATTCATAGATTAGTGTTTCGTTAAAGTGAATGGTGCGGGAGGGGAAAGGGGAAAGGGCAAGAGTCGGAACCTGAAATGCTTTAGACTTATCCGTATATATTTTAGAATTATCTTAGATCGATTCGGTGTCTGACGATCGATCTGTTTTTAGCATTACTATTTTAGCCGCGATTTTTTGGTTGACTTGATGGGTGCTTGCTGAGATTTAGGTGCTACTTTTAAGGTAGACTGACGATCTCCACGATTGCGAAATGGAGATCGCTTATATGTAGATACCAACCAATCGCTCGTGTAG
>NZ_JANPLS010000381.1:0-8732 GCF_031422475.1 Chamaesiphon sp. VAR_48_metabat_403 | reverse complement strand
CTGACTGGAGATAACCAGAGTATGAGTCCGCGCGCCACCTTTAAAGAAGTTAACACCGTTCATGATGTTACCAGAGGTAATCCCGGTACCAGCAAACAGGACGTTTTTACCACAAGCTAGTTCTTCAGCGGTGTAAACTTTATCAGGATCGGTGATGCCCATTGATTTGAGACGATCGATGTTCGCTTCTTTGCTTTCGCCGATCAAACCAGTTTTGACGATCGCAGGATCGTAGATCAATTGTCCTTGAAAGTGAGCGTCTAAACAACGGAGAGCCGCTGCGGAAATTACACCTTCAGGAGCCGCACCGATACCCATCAGCGCGTGAATGTTAGTACCTGCAAAACCGCAGTTGATCGCCGCACCAACGTCACCATCGCTAATCAGCGCAACGCGCGCGCCAGCAGCCCGAATTTCGGCAATCAGATCGTTGTGACGTTCGCGTTTCATCACGACGACAACTAATTCTTCGATCGCGAGATCCAGACACTGCGATAAAATTTTGAGGTTTTCGGTAGCAGATTTGTTGATATCTACTTTACCTTTAGCGGCTGGGGGTGCTGCGAGTTTCTTCATGTAGAAGTCAGGCGCGGCAAATAAACCACCTTTTTCGGAGATTGCCAATACAGCCATCGAACCGGGTTGTCCGTAAGCACACAAGTTGGTACCTTCGCAAGGATCGACAGCGATGTCGATTTCGATCAGTTCGTCGATCGTACACAAGTCAGCAGCATTAGGCTGAGAACAAATCCCAACTTCTTCACCGATATAGAGCATGGGTGCATCGTCGCGTTCGCCTTCCCCGATTACGATGCGTCCGCGCATGTGGATTTTGTTCATCCGTTCGCGCATTGCTTCAACTGCAACACGATCGGCTTCGTTTTTGTCGCCCTTACCCATCAAGCGCGCTGACGCGATCGCCGCTTGCTCTACTACTTCGATAATTTCTAAACCTAAACTATTTTCCACTGCGGCTTGCTCCTAAAGGGCTTTATTTATAGGGATTTCAGTCTACAAGTCTACCAGAGCGAGGGGACGCGCGATCGTTTCTCGAATTTTTATGACTTTTGTCAAGATGGTGGAGATCGCTTGAAAATGCAAATGTATTTCTCCGCGTCGATTAGCACGATTGTTTGGATCTGTAGGCTAGCCAACAATCTTGACACTTGACAAGAGTTGTGAGTTCGAGTTAAAGATCGCATGATAATTGAATTGGCAGCAGCCGCTTGTGGAGAGCTTAATAGTTAAATGATTGAATTTATAGTTCAGATAATTGGTGAATTTATAGTTCAGATAATTGCTGAAGCTTTGTTTGCATTCGGATATCGATCTCTCTCAGAAACGTTTAGAAAACAACGAAACCCCTGGCTGGCGGCACTAGGATTCAGCTTATTTGGGGCAATTTTGGGCGGACTCAGCTTGCTCGTATTGCCATCTAACTTGACACCTGTTGGTATGCCACGGGTGGCAAATCTAGTTTTTACGCCTCTATTAGTCGGTTTTTGTATGTCAGCGATCGGTGGTTGGCGAGCCAAGCGTGGCAGATTGGTATTGCCGATCGATCGGTTTTGGTATGGTTATCTATTCGCGCTCGCGGTAGCCTTAATTCGTTTTAAATTCGCACGTTAATTATTTGTCAACTCTAGTTATTAATAATTCAATGTTTTAGATGATTCAAGAAAATTTTAGTAATGAGATTGGATTCGATCGTCTAATCGAATCGCTGCGGCGACGTTCGCTACCTTTTGTAATTTTTAAAGTAACTCCCTTTATCCACGAGCTATTGCCGGAACCAAATATCCCCAATCTACCCATTACTTTAATGCTAATTAGCGATTTAGGCGAACGCGGATTATTAAAATTAATTCAGCCTTACTGCATTCCTGATACGATCGGCGACGACGGGGCGATCGTCCATCCACCAACAGGTTGTGAGTTAATAGTCACTACTGATGTACTGGTCGATGGCGTGCATTTTAGCGATCGCACCACAACGGCATTTGATGTCGGCTGGCGATCGGTTGCCGCAAATTTATCAGATCTGGCTGCAATGGGGGCTACACCCTTGGGAATTACCGTGGGGTTGAGTTTGCCCCCGACACTGCCTGTTTTCTGGTTAGAGCAGCTTTATGCGGGGATGGAAGCATGTTTGACGAAGTATGGAACGGGGATAATTGGCGGCGATTTAACCCGATCGAGTGTAGCAACCGTGGCGATTACGGCTTTAGGTAGCGCGCACAAGGAGAATATTATCGCTCGATCGACTGCCCGAATTGGCGATGCGATCGTGGTAACGGGTTATCATGGTGACGCTGATGCTGGATTGCAATTGCTTCTCAATCCCGAATTAGGTGTCGATCGAGCCGATTTACAACAGCATCGAGACAGGCTAATTATCGCCCACCAACGACCCCAGCCGAGGCTAGATGTACTGCCAATCCTCGAAGGGTTGCGATCGAGTACGAGTGAAGTATTCACGATTAGCGGGATGGATAGTAGCGATGGTTTAGCAGATGCGATCGTCCAGATTTGCGAATGTAGTAATGTCGGTGCCGTACTGACTCGCTCGACGATGCCCATCTCGCCGTCCCTAGCTAAAATATTTCCAGATACCGCTCTAACATCCGCTCTCTACGGTGGCGAAGACTTTGAACTAGTATTATGTCTGCCAGCACCAGTCGCCCTAAAATTAGTCAAACAACTCGGTGGCGGTGCCGCACTAATCGGTCAGATCGTCCAGTCACCAGATATTATATTAAACGACGATCTGACTGAATTACCCCCAATTTATCTCAACCGACAATCTGGATTCCAGCACTTTTAAACCCGATCCTCAGATTCGGTTGTTATAGCAACCGCCACATCGGTTAGGACATTTCACGCGAAGGCGGACTTTGCATTCTGAGCGGTGATTTCAATCGCTGTCCTAATCGCCTTGGCGGTTGCGATACTTCTTACTCCTTACTTCTTACTTAAAATGTCCTTCTACCACGCCGATTCAAATCTCACGTCATTAGCCGAGCAAGCATTAGCAGATACACACGCTAAATTTCCCGATTTAAAACCAGAGCAAATTGCGCTGACATGGCTGGTTTACGATCGACCGATTCCGGTAAATACGGGTGGAGCGATTACCGCCGACGAATTGTGGAAATATCCCGTGCGGGGATTTAGCCATCGCGGTGGCGAACGCATTTATCCAGCCAGTATTGTTAAATTGTTCTACTTATTAGCAATGCATGAATGGCTAGAGCAAGGGATGGCAACAGCTTCAGCCGAACTCGATCGCGCGCTCAAAGACATGATAATCGACTCTAGCAACGATGCGACTAGTTTAGTTGTAGATACCCTCACGGGTACCACCAGTGGCCCCGAATTGTCTGCTGGGCCATTTGAAACTTGGAAAGCCCAACGCAACCTCGTCAACCGTTATTATCAATCCCTCGGCTGGTCGGAATTAGACGCGATTAACGTCAATCAAAAAACCTGGAGCGAAGGCCCCTACGGACGCGAGCGGGCATTTGTCGGCGAAATGCGCGAAAATCGGAATATGATGACTACCGATGCGATCGCCAGGTTAATGCACAGTATCGTTGGGGGTGCCGCAGTCAGCAGCGATCGATCGAGCCAAATGATGCAACTCCTCCACCGCGATCTTAACTTGGCTCAAAGCACTCCCGATCCGGGCGAGGAGAACCAGGTAAATGGCTTTCTAGGCGCGGGTTTACCACCTGGGAGTCAAATTTGGTCTAAAGCTGGTTGGACATCTCAGATGCGCCACGATGCGGCGTATATCGAATTAGTAGATCGACAGCCTTGTTTATTGGTTGTCTTTATCGAAGGCACGGCAAATAGTCAAAATCGACAGATCCTACCGTTTATTGCCGATCGATTTGTGAATGCGATGGCGCAGATCCAGACACCTGAATAATTCCTATTTCCCGATCGACCGATCGGGCTGAACTTACGTTATTAATCCACGACTCTGACGATCGTACCGACTTTAATCAGCGGGTAGAGTGCTTGCACATCTTTGTCGTACATCCGCACGCAGCCACTGGATACAGCTTTACCCACCGAGTTAGGTTGGTTGGTGCCATGAAAACCGATCGTATCTTTGCCATCAGTCCAGAAACCAATCCAGCGCGAACCGAGCGGATTATTTTTGCCAGGAGGCATCATTTTACCCGTATTAAAATTCGTCCAACCAGGATTGACGATCGTTTCCATAACTTGCCATTCTCCAGTCGGTGTTTCGCGGCCTTTTTTACCGATCGCTACTGGATAAGTAGCAACAATCTGGCTACCTTTATAAACATATAATTTCCGTTCTTTTAGCCGGATTGCGAGATGGACATCGGCAATTGGCGATAGGCTTTTGGTTGTTACCTGAGTAGCAACAGGATTTACCGTCGAAGTAGGATTGTTGTTGCTAACAATTGAATTGTTGTTTGTGGGTGTAGCAACTCTAGCCGCCGATCCAGTAGGCGATGCTGGTTCTGCGTTAGATCGATCTGTGGCGATCGCTGGCAGGATCGAGATCGCGATTGCTAGGACAACTTGAGGTTTCAGCAAGAAAGAATTAACAAGTCGATTCATGGTTACAGTTCTCGTCTACTCTGGAGCAAATTTTGATGTTCTTAATTTGCCCAGAGCTAACAGCTTTACTGTCAGCATTTTGACCGATTCTCGTTGCTATGATTTCATCTTACCTGCGCTAATTGTCCGATCCATTCAGTTTTCTAGGCATCACGATCGAAGTGTAATGCCAGATGCTCCTCGTCGAAATATGTACCGTCTACAAATAAAGCATCCCGCTCGAAGCCAAAAGGCTGAAAACCGCGCGATTTGTACAGGGAAGAGGCTGCTAAATTGCTCGCAGTGACACCGAGAACGATCTGTCGCAGAACGCCAAGTCCTTTAGCATGGGATAATGCCGCATCAAGCAGCGCAGATCCTACGCCGCGATTGCGAAATTCAGGTACAACGTACATACTCCAGAGATTGCCGATGTGAGCGCGTTTGGGACGGCTCTCGCGCGAAAAGCCGAGCATTCCAATCGGTCGATTGGTGTCGTCAAAAGCACCGAAAACGCCGCTGACAGGATCGCCAGGGCAAAGTCTAGCGGTAAAGTCGGAGATCGAAAGCTTGTCTTCCTGCTCGTAACTGGAACCAAAAGCGGTGGGTGACTCTTACAGTGCTTGGAGCCGCAGTGCTTGGTAAGCAGTGACATCTTGCGAGTTTAGAAATCGAATTTCCATTTGACGATCGATGAATTACTTCTAAATATACTCGCACGCGATCGCCCAGATTCTCATCCTGAGAGGCTCCGCCAACGAGTATCGATTAAAATGGAGATCGATCGATAAGGTTGCATGTATGACAACTCAACTCAAGATTAATCGAAAACCAGTAGAAATCACCTGGGAACCACTCCCTGCTGGATTTAGGCTAGAGGACGAACCTGTGGAAAATACCGGACAACCATTAATTGCAGGCGCATTGCGAGAAAGCCTCGAAATCGCCCAACGCATTCAACCCCAGATGCTGATTGCTACTAATTTTGGCCTGTGTGCGACGGTAAATGGAGAATTAGTCATCAAAGCACCCGATTGGTTGTACGTTCCTAGCGTCAAAGAGCAGTTATCCGCTCGCAATAGCTACACGCCCAATCTAGAGGGCGACTTACCGCTGCTCGTCATGGAATTTCTCTCAGAAACCGAAGGCGGCGAGTATTCAGTCAAACCCACTTATCCCCCTGGCAAATGGTTTTTTTACGAACAAATATTGCAGGTACCGATTTATGTCATCTTTGAGCCGCAAGCTGGATTATTGGAATTGTACCGACTCCAAAACGGCAAATACGAACTAGAACAACCGGATGAAAACGGTCGTCATTGGTTGCCAGAAATTGACCTTTATTTAGGAACTTGGAAGGGAACTAAAACCGATCGCAATGGCTATTGGCTGCGCTGGTGGCACCAGTCTGCTGCAATCTTACCTTGGGCAGTAGAACAGATTGAAGCCGAACGCCAACGCGCCGAACAGGAGTCTCAACGAGCCGAACAGGAATCTCAACGAGCCGATCGAGAACGCGAGGAAAAGGAAAAATTAATCGCCTATCTTCGTGCCAAAGGTCTCGATCCGAACGATCTGACTTGAGTTGGATATTCTCGATCGTTTGCAAGAGTCCAGGATCGACGGTGAATTAAGTTCGTGCAGCAATCTTTGGGATCGATCCCAAAGACTGCTCGTAACGTTAAGATCCTCGCGATCGATACACCTCATACAACATCAAACTACCCGCAACCCCCAGGTTGAGCGAATCTGCATCTCCCACCATCGGAATCCGCACCAAATGATGGCATAACTCCCGCTGCTGGCTGGTTAAACCTTGACGCTCTTCACCTAAAAACAGGACTGTCGAGCGGGGATAATCGAACTGATGGAGATCGGTTTTTCCCTCTGGCGATGCCCCGATAACTTGACACCGATGGTGTTGCAGCCAATCAGCCAATCGATCGAAACTAGTGCGAACCAACTGTTGCGAAAATACTCCGCTCATGGAAGCCCTCATGACATCTGGATCGTAGGGATCGATGCGATCTCCGATTAAAATTAAACCCGCTCCACCTACGGCTTCTGATGTGCGAACGAGCGTGCCTAAATTTCCTGCCGATCTCACCATTTCTAGTGCTAGCCAGCATAAGCCAGCCTGCGGCGAAATCTCATCTAACTGCGACCAACGTTGCTTGACGATCGCGGCAATACCCGAAGCTCTTTCTGTCTCAGAGATTTGTCGAAACTGTTCGGGGGTGAGATTGAGTGTCGGAATGCCATCCCTTCTGGCTCTACGGACGAGCTTCCGCGCTAGCGGTGAAGTCAGTAACTTCTCACTAAATAAAATCGTTACCAGCTCGAACCGATTGTCCGACACCCGCACAAAATTACGAACGCCTTCGATGAAAAATAGTTTAGAAGCATCGCGATCGGCGCGATTTTTATACAGCCGTTTGGCTCGTGCTAATGTTGCCTCCACATTCAGCACCGCATGGTCGAAACACTTAGGCTCGACCATCCTCCCTTGCCAATCTCTGGCTCTCGATTACCGAAATTAATCTCATAAAACTGACGATCGCAGTAACTGTGCTGCGGATTTTTACCTAGTTTAGCATCATCTCGATCGTCGTCAGCCTATGAGATACTAAAAAGATCTATCGATCGCGCTTTTGCTGAAATCACCATGTCTGTTGTAGATAATCTCACCACTTATACTTTTGAAACAGTTAGCGTAGATAATAATGGTGAAATTAGCGATCGGCAACCCAGCTCGGCTCGCTGTTTTAGCGAAAGCTTAGGTGCGGAAATCAGTCTAGATTTAGTGGCAATTCCTGGCGGTACATTCATCATGGGCGACAATCGCCACCATCAAGACGAACGACCGCTCCATCAGGTGACATTACCAGCTTTTTTCATCGGTAAATCCCCAATTACCGTCGCTCAATATCGACAGATTATGGGCGAAGATAAAGGGTACGGATTAGGATTGGACGACCCGATCGAAAAGATATCTTGGCATGATGCCCTAGAATTTTGCACCAAACTATCGCACCAAACAGGCAGAAAGTATACGCTTCCTAGCGAGAGCCAGTGGGAATATGCCTGTCGCGCTGGTACTGATACCGCCTTTCATTTTGGCGATATAATTACCCCCGATTTAGTCAACTATAACGGCGATTATCCCTATGCAGGCGCGCCAACCGGAGCAAATCGCGAACGTGCCACCCCAGTTGGGAGTTTCCCCCCCAATGCCTTTGGTTTATCTGACATGCACGGTAATGTCTGGGAATGGTGCATGGATACTTATCAGCCGAGTTATCAAGGCGCGCCGACGGATGGAAGTGCTTGGATAGATGCCAATGCTACCGAGCGCGATAAACGGGTAATGCGAGGTGGAGCTTGGGATTATGTGGCGCGCGGCTGTCGGAGTGCGGTACGGTGCAGTCTGGCTCCAGATCTGCGGATGAATGGTTGTGGTTTGCGGGTGGCATTGGAGGAGATGGGAGGTGGGAGTTCGGAGATGGGAGAGGGGAGATAGGAGTGGGGGGTAGGGAGCAGGAAGGGGTGGTTTCAATTCACGCAAATTTCTCCGAACTCCGAACTCCCATCTCCCATCCCCATCACTGACATAAATCTAGATCGAGTTCTAAACTAGTAGGTAAACAGCAAAAAGTAGCCTAAATGACCGATCGAAATAATTTTGAGTGGAAACAAATATTAGCGATTGCCTTTGTCGTTATTTTAGTGGTAATTGGGTTTAACTCATTTGTAGTCATCAATCCTGGTGAGGCTGGGGTAGTGAGCGTCTTAGGAAAAGCGGCAGATGGCGTACTCTTAGAAGGCGTTCATTTCAAACCGCCGCTGGCTGGAAAGGTCGATATTTATGATATTACCGTCCAAAAATTTGAAGTTCCCGCTCAAAGTTCTACTAAAGACTTACAAGATTTAACTGCTAGCTTTGCCATCAATTTTCGACTAGATCCCGTCCAAGTCGTAAATATTCGCCGCACCCAGGGTACGCTTCAAAATATCGTCTCTAAAATTATCGCCCCGCAAACTCAAGAATCTTTTAAAATTGCCGCCGCTCGGCGCACGGTAGAAGAAGCAATTACCAAACGTGACGAACACAAACAAGATTTCGATCTCGCCCTTAGCAATCGCCTGGAAAAATA
>NZ_JANPLS010000380.1:0-2039 GCF_031422475.1 Chamaesiphon sp. VAR_48_metabat_403 | reverse complement strand
ACTTACAACGGGGTGGAATTGCCCTAACACTAGTATTTGTTGCCGGAACCCTCTGGTACAGGTTGGTGGAGCATTGGCACTGGTTAGATGCGATATATATGACCGTCATTACCCTCACCACAGTTGGTTATGGCGAAACGCAAAAATTAGGAGATCGAGGGCGAATTTTTACGATCGCCTTAATTTTAGCGGGGGTCATTACAATTGGTTATATTGTCAATCGATTTACGGAAGCCTTAATTGAAGGCTATTTTATAGAAGGTAGAAGACTCAGGCAACAAACAAAATTCGTGGAATCTTTATCCGAACACTTTATCATCTGTGGTTTTGGACGCATCGGGCGACAAATTGCCGCCGAATTTGCGGCTGAAGGTACGACATTTGCGATCGCCGATGCGAGTAGCGAACAAGTCAAAATAGCTCAATCAGAGGGCTATAACGCCATCCAAGCCGACGCTACGCTCGATGAAACGCTCCTGAAGATGGGCATAGAAAAAGCCGCCTGTCTGGTGGCTGCGTTGCCTTCGGATGCCGAAAATCTGTATATTATTTTATCTGCCAAAACTCTCAATCCTAGTATTCGGGCGATCGCGCGCGCGAGTAACGAAGAAGCCGTACTCAAGCTCCAACGTGCTGGTGCAGATAAAGTCATATCCCCCTACATCACTGGTGCGAAACGGATTGCAGCGGCAGCTTTAAGACCGCATGTGATGGATTTTATGGATGGGATTGTGGCTAGCGATCGATCTTTTTATATGGAAGAATTTGAGATCGAGGCGCAAGTTTGTCCGGTGGCAGGTTTATCATTACGAGAGGCAAAATTGCGATCGCAGTCTGGTTCGCTAGTATTGGCAATCCGCAGGCGAGATGGTAATCTTATTGTCGGCCCGACTGGTGAGACGATGATTATGGATCGGGATATGTTAATTTGTATGGGTACCGCCGATCAGTTGCGAGTTTTAAATCGGATTTTAGATCCGATTGCACCGAGGGGTTAGGTTTTAGGTTTTGGGCTTTATGGGAGTTTTAAGAAGCTAATTTCTTCTTCTTGTTGAAATATACCCAGATCGTCTAATACCCAACTTTTGAAATCGTTGACTTTTCCTTGCATTACAGAAACGATCGGATATGAATAGACATGCCATGCTAAATCGCGATCGCAGATGGAAGGTACCGCTGGATTGTCGGGATGAGAATGAAAGAAACCGACAATCTCAAGTTCCAGATATCGCCCGCGTTTTGTCGCTTGAAAAATATCTTGAGGATCGATCGTATAGCGACTAGTTTTAGTTCTAGAAATTTCGGTTGGATCTGCTAAATCATCGCCTAATTCGGATTTTACCCAAACATTAGCCGTGGGAATAACTTCAACAACAGTTTTAAGAGATCCGGAGATCGTTCCTAATAGAATTCCACAGCATTCTTCTGGATAAATATTTTCAGCACGATCGACAATAATTTGAATTTGATCCTGACTGATAGCGATCGTCATTTTAGATCTAATTAACGTGAGGGTTAAGAATATTTGCTTCGCTCGTCACCCACCCGCGACTGAAGTGCGGGCTAGTAGCTCAAGTCCACTAAAGTGGACTGCCAAATTCGCCAGTCCACTTTAGTGGACTTTCTTGGTTAGCCTGGGGATTCATCCCCAGGTGGTGTGTGCCGGAGCTAAGAAAGACTGCATGGAGATCCTTCTTCCGTTCCCGCGAGCCTCTGTCTTGACGTTTTTTATTTGGGGGGAACCCTAGACATAAAAACGTCGCTCCGACAGGAGAAACTTACGTTAATTAAATCTAATTTGCAATCTCAATTTACATATAATAAAAACCGATATAAATACCCATTAAACTTACTCCTAAATACTATTGACTATATTGTAATGCAAGATGTGAATCTACTTGAATAATGCGCGCATTCCCTCTTGACGTTTGAGAGCGAGTTTTGTGACTTGGCGTTTTTCAGCTTGGCGAATAATGCGATTGAGAAGTTCGGTATATACTAGCGGCGGATTGGATTTTACCCACAGGTAGAAAGACAGC
>NZ_JANPLS010000379.1:0-11437 GCF_031422475.1 Chamaesiphon sp. VAR_48_metabat_403 | reverse complement strand
GCTGTAACTGGATTTGCGGATGCCAACATCGGTGAAACGATCACTTGCCCCAATGAGCCAACGGCTCTACCAATGATCAAAGTAGATGAACCTACTTTGCAGATGACTTTTTGCGTCAACGATTCACCATTTGCAGGTACTGAAGGTAAGAGCGTCACCTCTCGTCAAGTTCGCGACAGACTGTTCCGTGAATTGGAAACTAACGTTGCGCTCCGCGTTGAAGAAACCGACGAAGCCGACAAATTTGCAGTAGCTGGACGGGGTGAACTTCACCTCGGTATTCTGATCGAGAACATGCGTCGGGAAGGATTTGAATTCCAAGTTTCCCAGCCGCAAGTAATTTACCGTGAACTTAATGGTCAAAAGTGCGAACCATTTGAATTACTCGCTCTAGATGTCCCCGAAGAAGCCGTCGGTAGCTGTATCGAACGTCTCGGTCAACGTAAGGGTGAAATGCAGGATATGGTCGTGGGGATGAACGGTCGTTCTAACCTAGAATTCGTCGTTCCCGCACGCGGTTTGATTGGCTTCCGAGGTGAATTCATGCGGATGACGCGCGGTGCTGGGATTATGAATCACAGTTTTCTCGAATATCGTCCGACATGTGGCGATATTTCCGCTCGTCGGAATGGGGTACTGATTTCCTTTGAAGAAGGTACCGCTACAGACTACGCGCTGATGGGTGCGGAAGATCGCGGGACGTTCTTTATCAAGCCTGGAACTAAGGTATATAAAGGAATGATCGTCGGTGAAAATAATCGCCCACAAGATCTAGAATTGAATATCTGTAAGAGCAAGCAACTTACCAACCACCGCGCCTCTGGTGGGGAAGAATTGGTACAGTTGAAGACTCCGATCGATATGACGCTCGAACGCGCTCTAGAATATATCAACGGCGACGAACTCGTGGAAGTAACTCCTCAATCAATTCGGTTGCGGAAGATTACCAAGAAATTAGCCAGACGTTAGGTTAGAAGGCTATTTGCGTAGTGGGAATCCCCCAAACCCCCTTAAAAAGGGGGCTTTAAGATTTAAGTAGCAAACATACTTTTAGAGTAGAGCAGATCTATCTCATTGAATTAATAAAAAGCCCGCACCTGCGGGCTTTTTCTTTGAGGCTTGTCGGTAGGAGCAATTCAATTGCCCCTACCGACAATTCCAGTCTGGCATAATGGAAATGTAGTGAAAACTAATCGATCGAATCGAGGTTTTATGAATGTCGCCCAATCCCTAGCCGAAGAAACAGTCGCGGTTAATATTCACAGTGCAGATCTCCATGTTACGCCAGCACAATTCGACAGGTTATGTGCAGACAATCGAGATTTGCGCCTAGAGTTGACCAAAGAAGGAAAATTAATCGTCATGGCACCAACATTTGGGGAGAGTGGGAAAAGAAATCTTAGTCTGGCGATTCAAGTAGGCAACTGGAACGAGCGAACTGAGTTAGGCGAAGCATTTGACTCTTCCACTGGATATGATTTTACGGCAATCGGTGGCGGTAAAATGTCTCCTGATGTCTCGTGGATTGAAAAATCTCGCTTAGATGGTGTTTCGCTCAGACAGTTTATCCCTGTTGTACCGGATTTCCTCGTCGAGTTGCGTTCTACAACCGACAGATTGAGCGATCTCCAATCCAAAATGCAGGAATATCAACGTCTGGGTGTCAAGTTAGGATTACTGATTAATCCCCAAGATAAACAAGTTGAAATCTATCGATTAGGCAGAGAAACTGAAGTTCTTCAATCTCCAAATGAGATCGACTGTCAGGATGTAATGCCGGGATTTAATCTGGATTTAACGAGAATTTTGTAGTCAGTTCGATCGGGTAACATCGCATTCTTTACTGACATAATAGAGATTGAGACTATAGAGTAGTTAAGAAAATTATGGTTCTTCCAAATATCAGCGATCGAGAAATTGCTCGACGGGGGCGGGATTTGTACGATCGGACGATCCGAGCGCGGGTAGAAACGGCAGATAATATTGGTAAAATTATTTCGATCGATCTTGATACGGGTAACTATGAAATTGGGGAAGATATTCTCGATTTGAGTACTCGCCTGCAACTAAAATCGCCTAACGCGCTAATTTGGGCAGAACGAATCGGGTTTAATGCTGTTTATGCTGTTGGTGGTGCCTTAACTAAGGTAAATTTATCATGATAAATGGGATTGTATTTGGGCGACAACCACAAATTAAACTGGTGTTGCGAACGGTTGACTATCCAGATCTCGAAATTGGCTGTGTTATCGATACGGGTTTTGAAGGTGCGCTGACATTACCCGCAATAGTGGTAGAAAAGCTGCAATTGCCCTATGTAGCGAGAATTAATGTCAATCTAGCCAACGACGAGAATTTTGTCACCTCAGTCCACCGCGCGACCATTATTTGGGATGATGCGGAACTTGATGTCCCCGTCTTAGCAATGGGTCGCCGTCCGACAGTTGGAACGCTGCTACTCGCCACGTATAACCTCAATATTGACTTTTACGATGGTGGAATTGTTAGTATCGATCGAGATGCACAATTTTAGCCATAATTGAGATTATGCAATTTCACAACAGCTATCCTCATTATAAAAATTGAGACCGGGTTTGATGCTGGTTTTTAAAAATAAAACTGCTGTAATCCGCATTCTGTCGTCAGCAATCGCCAAGATTGAAGCGATAAAATCGCGCAAGAGTTTTAAAATGAGAATTGCTGATTTCATATAGGCGATGTATTAATTACAAACACTTACATCCGAAAATGTTTGGGGAGTTCTATTTGCCCAAACAAGTTAATGATATACATATTAAAATAGCTCTTAGGAATATCGATATGAGTTTAGAGACAGTAGTTGCGCCGACAATTCATCCAGAATTGTTGACAGCTTTCAGTCAAGATGAATTTAACAGTCAGGTGATGACTACTTACGGACGGTTTAATCTTGCCTTAATTAAAGGCGAAGGTTGTACCGTTTGGGACACAGATGGTAAAGCTTATTTAGACTTCGTGGCGGGGATTGCCACATGTACGCTCGGACACGCACACCCCACCGTCATTGAAGCCGTAACGACGCAAATTCAGACGCTGACGCATGTTTCTAATCTTTATTACGTCCCCGTGCAAGGTGAATTAGCCAAATGGTTGACCGACCATTCTTGTGCCGATCGCGTATTCTTTTGTAATTCTGGCGCAGAAGCAAATGAAGGTGCGATAAAATTGGCGCGGAAATACGCCCATACGGTGCTGAACATCTCCGAACCAGTAATTTTGACGGCCCATGCCAGTTTCCACGGACGGACGCTAGCGACGATTACAGCTACCGGACAGCCCAAGTATCATAAGAATTTCGCACCCTTAATTCCGGGCTTCCACTATGTACCCTACAATGATTTTGCCGCGATCGAGTCGGCAGTTTCGGAATTAGATGGACGGGTAGCCGCAATTATGCTCGAACCGTTACAGGGCGAGGGTGGAGTCAATCCCGGACAGATCGAGTATTTCCAGCAAGTGCGGAAACTGTGCGACGAGCGGGGAATTTTACTGATCCTCGACGAGGTACAAGTCGGGATGGGACGTTCGGGCAAATATTGGGGTTACGAGCAATTAGGCATCGAACCAGATATTTTCACTAGTGCTAAAGGTTTGGGCGGTGGGATTCCGATCGGTGCTACGTTATGCAAGTCTCGTTGTAATGTTTTCCAACCCGGCGATCATGCCAGTACTTATGGTGGCAATCCGTTTGTCTGTGCGGTGGCTTTAGCTGTTTGTCAAACCTTAGAACGGGAAAATATTTTGGCAAATGTCCAGGCGCGGGGCGAACAATTACGGGCTGGTTTACAACAATTAGCAGCTAAATATCCGGTTATTACTGAAGTTCGGGGTTGGGGCTTAATTAATGGTTTAGAGTTACAAGCCGATAGTAATGCAACCGCGATCGATGTGGTTAAAGCGGCAATGGCAGCGGGTTTATTATTAGTCCCAGCAGGGCCGAAAGTCGTTCGGTTCGTACCACCATTAATCGTCTCAGCCGCAGAGATCGATCGGGCGGTTAGTATTATCGATCGGGTTTTAGAAACAATGTAGAATATTAATAGTAGGGGCAATTCATGAATTGCCCCTACTATTTACGTTTAAAGATGAAACGCAAACAGATATTTCCAATTCAATCGATCGAACTCGAAAAATTATCTACAAAACAACTACTCGGACGGCTCCAACGGCTGCGTCAGTGCGAAGAATCGCTGGAGTTATCCGATCGAGATAATATCGATCTTTCTGGATGTATTGAATTTAAACAAAGTCAAGAGTGGTTAGAAGCCTTTCGAGATGTCAAGCAGATCTTATCTCTGCGAGAACACATCCCGAAGAAATCTCAATCGTTACACTGAATATCTTTCCAAGCTTCGGTACTTAACCAAGGTAAGCCTATCTCAGGAAGTAGCCTAAGCCGTTAGTCATTTATTACAGTATAGATTCAATTCATTAGTCAGTTTTCGTTCGGGACTAAAAACATTTTGAAGATCTTGAGAATTTTCACTAATCTTTGCTGAATTTTGCTTCTTAATGCTGCTGATAAGCTGCTTATTAATTCTACTTCCCTCCTGATACATACTTAAAAACTGCTTTCTATAAATCTTGAGCTTTCGATTACCCAGCTTAACTAAATTTAGATTTTTTGCTGCTTTATCAAAAACCCTGACTAATTTATCTAATATCTCTATATTGCCATTAGTACCAGACTTGGTGACTGTGTTTGTGTCAGCTACCGCTTGGTTAATTACTCTAATCATCCTCGTACATTGGGAAACTTTGCTTGTATGAATGTAGTGAGAATCAGCATAGTTATTAAATTGACAAATTATAGTTAAATTTATTACTAAAGAGATCGATATTTGAGTAGATAATTTCATTGATTTAAGATGTTAAATAATTACCGCTCCGATAGCTATTTGTCGAACAGTCCAATATTGTAACTCACGGTAATTAGCGATCGCAGGTAACACTAACTCTGCTGAAATCTGGTGGTGGCGCGCCCATCGATCTATAGTAAGTTGAGATCGATTCATCTGAATGCCATTTTTTTCAATAAAAAGACAAGACTTTTAGGGATATCGAATAATATGACTGACATTCAACTCAATCTAATCGTTATCCGCTCGATCGATGTTGAGAAATCTATCAAATTTTATCGCCTGTTAGGTTTGAATTTTATAGAGCATCGTCACGGTGGTGGCTTAGAACATTATGCCAGTCAACTAGGGCAGCTAACTTTCGAGATTTACCCCCACACAGCACCAGTAGAGGCTAGTGCAATGACGAGATTGGGGTTTCAAGTTCTGGATCTAGAAGCTACGATAATTCAACTCCAACAAGAAGATATTACGATCGTCCAACAGCCGACAGCCTCCGAATGGGGATTAACAGCAATTGTCGCCGATCCAGATGGCAATAAGATCGAACTAACCCAAGTAGAATAACCAGTAGATCGCCTGCCACCTCGAAATCTGCTTGAATGGTAAGTAACCCACACTCTACACCCAACCATGCAAGTTAAAGCCGCCGTTGCCTTCCAAGCCGGGAAACCATTAGAAATTACTACCGTCGATCTCGCACCGCCACAGGCGGGAGAAGTCCTCGTTGAAATTAAAGCGACAGGAGTGTGTCATACCGATGCCTATACCTTGTCTGGAGCCGACCCAGAAGGCTTATTCCCGGCAATTTTAGGGCATGAGGGGGCGGGGGTCGTTGTAGAGATTGGCGCGGGTGTCACGAGCCTTAAACCGGGAGATCGGGTAATTCCTTTATACGTACCGGAGTGTCGTCATTGCGATTATTGTCTTAGTGGTAAAACTAATCTTTGTCAAGCAATTCGGCTCACGCAGGGGCGAGGAGTAATGCCCGATGGCAGCAGTCGTTTTTCTTATGAGGGGAAAATGTTGCACCATTATATGGGGACTTCGACTTTTGCTAACTATACGGTAGTTCCCGAAATTGCACTGGCGAAAATTCGTCCCGACGCACCATTTGAAAAAGTGTGCTTAATCGGCTGCGGGGTGACGACGGGAATTGGTGCGGTAATTAATACAGCTAAAGTCGAGCCTGGTGCGAATGTGGTGGTATTTGGTTTGGGTGGCGTGGGTTTGAATGTAATTCAGGCGGCGCGAATGGTGGGGGCAAATATGATTATTGGCGTAGATATCAATCCGGCTAAACGTCCCCTTGCTGAAAAATTTGGGATGACTCATTTTGTCAATCCACAGGAAGTTGAAGGAGATTTAGTGCCCTATTTGGTCGATTTGACTAAAGGCGGTGCTGACTATAGTTTTGAGTGCATCGGAAATGTCACCCTGATGCGTCAGGCTCTAGAATGCTGTCATAAAGGTTGGGGGGTGAGTACGATCGTCGGCGTGGCTGGAGCTGGGCAAGAAATCGCCACCAGACCCTTTCAATTGGTGACGGGGCGGGTGTGGAAGGGTACGGCTTTTGGTGGTGCGAAAGGGCGCACGGATGTGCCCAAAATCGTCGATTGGTATATGGATGGAAAAATTAATATCGACGATCTGATTAGTGAGATAATGCCGATCGATCGGGTAAATGATGCCTTTGATGCAATGCATCGGGGTGAGGCGATTCGATCGATTTTGACGTTCTAAGAGCGGGGAGCGGGGAGATGGGAATAAGGAGTAAGGAGTAAAAATATCACTATTCACTATCCACTATCCACTATCCATAGATCTAGACAATACTGGCTTCTAGAGCTGCGACATCAGGAATGAGGAGGAGATCGCGATCGCGATAAATTAGTCCGGCTGCTTCCATTTTGGTGAGTACGCGCGTGACAGTTTCGCGCGCTAACCCGCTCATGCTGCTGAGTTCTCGATGCGGTAGATTGGGAATCTCGACACCACCTGTAGCGACAGATTTACCCTGCCCTTCAACTAAAAATAACAGCGTATCGGCAACGCGAGAGGCACTATTCGATTCACGCAACCGCAGGCGGCGATTGACTTGACGCAATCTTCTTGCCATTAGTTGTGCCAGCCGAATTCCAGCTAGCGGTTCGGTTTTGAGCAGTCTGACAAAATCGTCAGCAGGAATATTGACGATCGTGGCTGGAGTTAAGCTCAATACATCTGTAGAGCGGGGAACTGGCTCTAGTGCTGCCATTTCGCCGACGATTTCGCCCCTACCGACAATATTGAGCGTAATTTCGCGGCCGTCGGCATTATAAGTCCTAATTTTGAGCCAGCCGCTCAAAACAAAGTAAACCGAACTACCCCAGTCATTTTCCAGTAGAATCATCTGATTGGCTGGATGATGGCGAATAGCAGTACGATCGAGTACTGGTTCGATCGCGGCTGCTGGTAATTCACTCAGGAACGGTATCGAAGCCATCGCTTCTCTAACGGAGAGCTGTGCTGGTGCTTGAATGTTGTTATGTCTATTATCCATACTCAAAGGTTTCAATCTACTCAAAAGGAGAACTGATGCAGCCCCAGCAATTCGCAGCTTGCTGACACTTGAGGCGGCGATTGTCTTGAGGACAGGCTCCGCCAACGATCGATACTACATAACCCAAGTTGCTAGTTATGGGTTTTTAGTGGGATGGGTGTTAGGTTTTAGCGAAAAGTGCGGTCTACTTTATTTATAAAAGCAAGAGCATTTGCACCTTGCCATTATCCCCCGATTACCTTAGCATTGCCTCCTTTAGAGGTACTCTCTATCTGTAGTGCTATGGACTGACGACTTAAACTAGTATGCCCATAAAATCACCTCTTCCCACTATTTAAGACAATGAATTTACCAAACTCGATTACACTTTCGCGGCTCTTGGGTTTACCGATCGTTGTTTATTGCCTTTATAGCGATCGATCGTCCGTTCGCTGGGTGGGTTTTGGGGTATTTTTGGTAGCGGCTCTGACTGACTGGTTGGATGGTTATCTCGCCCGTAAGTTAGATTTAGTAACCGATTTGGGTAAATTTCTCGATCCGTTGGTCGATAAGTTATTAATTTTAATCCCACTGTTAATCCTCATCGATTTACAGCTAGTGCCAGCAGTTGGCGTTTGTTTGATTCTAACCAGAGAACTGACGATCGCGGGGTGGCGTGTCGGTCAAACTCAGATTAGCGGTGCTAATAATTGGGGCAAAATCAAAACTGTCAGTCAAATTATCGCGATCGCCATTCTCATCGCACCCATCTCGCCCACATCTTTCCCCTGGCAGATCGACAATTGGCATTTTTATGGTTTAGTTGCTTTTTGGGGATCTGTCTTACTGACTCTCATTTCTGGCTTACTTTATATTCTTCCGCCCAAAATGCACTCCTAGCAAGGATCTTAGCCACTCATTATCTGGAATTATCCTCTGCTAAAAATGTTTTCCACCGATCTTAATATTTAATTAATAACTTTAGCAAACCCGATCGGTTTTGGGTGCAAACGTCCTTTGTGTATAGCTTACAGTCGATAACAAGTCCCGATTTGCGCCGATCGACCGCCAAATCGCACTCGCATCTTCATGAGATTTAGCTTTACAATAGGTAACAGTAAATGACCCAAACTTGTGATTTATCGAATCGTACATCCCCCGAATGGTCGGTAGATATCCTGGTTTAGGTTATGTCGTTCTTGGAGTAAGCTATCTGATGGATTATATCGAAAGAGTGCTCGAAAAAATTAAGCACTGGGCTGACAGGTTAATAGAAGCATTACTAGGCCCAGCAGCGCAGCCAGAACCCGAACTCATTCCAATTCCAGTAAACGATAGAATGCGGAAACTGCGATAGTCAGGAGTCTGAATCAATGCTCGCGACCGATGGTAATAATGCTCATCAATCGAGCATTCTAGTTTTACATGGCCCAAATCTCAACTTATTGGGATTGCGGGAGCCAGATATATATGGAGTATCTACTCTAGCTCAGATCGATACCCAACTAACTGAGTTGGGTCGGTCGTTTAATGTCGCGATCGAGTCTTTTCAATCCAATCATGAAGGCAGCTTGGTCGATAAGATCCATGCCGCACGAGATCTTCACGATGGGATTGTCATCAATGCTGGCGCGTATACGCATACCAGTATCGCCATTCGCGATGCAATCTCAGCGGTACGAATTCCTACAGTAGAAGTCCATCTGAGCAACATTTACAAACGCGAAGAATTCCGCCATCATTCATATTTAGCCCCGATCGTCATCGGTCAAATTAGTGGTTTTGGCGCGCACAGTTATCAGCTCGGTTTACAGGCTCTGATCGTTCATTTGAAGTGAGGGAATAAGGATTAGGGAATACGCCCACACCCCTCACACTCCTAAGCACGACTAGGACTATACCCCACCCAAGCGGGAGTAGTTGCGCCCAGCGGTGGCTGACTGTCTTGAGCTGAGGGAGATCGTGGTAACATACACGAAAACGTACTTCCCTCGCCCAGCACGCTCTCTACCCAGATCTGGCCGCCATGTTGTTGGATGATACTTCGACAAATCGCCAAGCCCAAACCAGTCCCTTCACCGCTGCGGGCATCAGAAGCATCGACTTGCTGGAACCGCTCAAAAATTACACCTAACTTATCCGCCGGAATCCCGCGTCCGCAGTCGCGAACTTGAAATAACATTTGTCCGGTTCGTTTGCTAGCGGTGAACCAGATCGTACTATTACGGGGCGAAAACTTAATCGCATTACCAATTAAATTAGTAAAAGTCTGAATCATGCGATCTCCATCCACCCAAACTTGTCCGCCTGTATCGCTGACGCTCAGATGAATGCCAGCTTTATCAGCTAGGGGTTCGATTGCTTCGACGGCTTTAGTCATCAATTCCGATACATTCCAGACCGATTTAACCATCGGCACCGTACCAGACTCGATCCGCTCGATATCTAGAATATCATTGACCAGCCGCATCAAGCGATCGGTACTTTCTACCGCAATAGTTAATAACCGTTTTTCCTTCTGTGGTTGCTGGATTAATAAGCCGCTATCGAGCATTTTAAGCGAGCCATAAATTGATGTCAGCGGCGTGCGTAGCTCGTGACTGACGATCGCGATAAACTCATCCTTCATCTTTTCGATCTGGTGACGATGGGTGACATCTAGTACCAACGAAAATACCGACTCCATCCGACCCGCATCATCTAGCAAAATGGAGTTGTACCACTCGCAATTAATAATCGTGCCATCTTGACAATAGTTACGATTGATGGTGACGTTGCTAGCCTCTAAGCCAGATATCAGTCGTTCCATGACTTGGGCGATGCGTTCGCTATCTCCGGGAATTACAAATTGCCATTCATCGGGACGTTTGCCCACAACTTGCGCTGACGACCAGCCAAAAATCTTTTCAGCAGTTGCCGACCAGCGACTAACCCGAAATTCGCGATCCCATTCAATCGCGGCAAAGGGCGAATTCTCGAAGTGGAAGTTAACTTTCTGAAGCGCATCGCGGAGGTTATTTTCGATCTGTTGGCGTTCGGTGACATCACGCAAAATCATCGTACATACTTTTTCCGTCCCCAGATCTAAATACGAGATCGAAGCTTCGGCGGGGAATTGAGTCCCATCGTGTCTGATACCGATAACTTGTCTTCTGGTCTGCTTGGGTGAAGCCAGATGAGATCCCGATTCAGATGTTATTTGCGGATGGTTGCAATTATCGACATCGATAAAACCTTTCGGGAGTAATAGATCTAACGATTTTCCGATCGCCGCTGCGGCTGGATAACCAAAAATTTGCTCGGCTCCTTGATTGAACAAGGTAATCTGAAGATCGCTATCGATGGCAATAATGGCATCGCTGGCAATTTCTAAAATTCCGGCAAACCGCGATCGAGAAATATCTAGTGCTGCTTCGGCTTTTTGGCGTTCGAGCAGTTCGAGTTGAAGCCGATGATTGATTTGTTGAAGATCGCGAGTGCGTTCGATCACCCGTTGTTCGAGTTCGATTTTAGCTTGGCGCACGGCAGCTTCGGCGCGTTCGCGCTCGATCGCATAGCGAATCGATCGCAGTAATAAGTTACTATCGACTTGTCCTTTAATTAGGTAATCTTGCGCGCCTTGTTGCATGGCAGAAATCGCCAGATCTTGGTCGTCAAGACCCGTCAGGACAATAATCGGGATGTTGTAGTCTCGATCGGACAAATTTAAAAATGAAGCGATGCCCTGGCTATCTGGCAGGGACAGATCGAGCAAAATTACATCGAAGGGACTGCTATTTAGACGTTCGCTAGGATCGATCGATAGTTGTTCGATCGCAGCGGCTAATGTCATCACTGGGGTAATGTAACACTGAGTCGCGATCGCTTCTCGCAAGATTTCTTGCAACAATCGAATGTCTCCAGGATTATCTTCAATTAGCAATATGTTGAGAACAGTAGTCATGCTGCGCTCTGGGGGATGAGGGGACTGGGGGACTGGGGGACTGGGGGACTGGGGGACTTAGATATTATCAATCCA
>NZ_JANPLS010000378.1:0-3700 GCF_031422475.1 Chamaesiphon sp. VAR_48_metabat_403 | reverse complement strand
TTTTAACTAGTAAAAAATTAAGTAGTACAAGAAGCTAATCTAGGTCTATCGATCGAGGTCAGGTAGTGGATAGGTATCTAATCCATCAATGCTGATTTGATTATTTTGAAGTTGGTATTTCCGAACTCCATCAGCACCTTTCCGACTTGCCCATTCTACCAAAGTTGAGCGTTCCTGTGGCAATTCAAACATGGGTACTCCGTAGCCACACGAAGTTTGAACTGACTCTATTTCTACCACAATTAACTGACGTTGACCAGGGTAGTCGGGGAAATCATTACTCTCCCAAATTTCCTGCCATTTGGCTGTATCGGGCAAAACTACTTCACCTCTACCATAAAGCCGGAGAATTAATGGTCGATCGCTAAAACTACAGAACATCACTGTGATTCGATCGGTTCGAGATAGATGAGCTGCGGTTTCATTGCCACTACCAGTTAGATCCAAATATGCCACTCGCTTGGGGCTACAACAGCGAAAAGTATCCATCCCTTTGGGCGATAGATTGATTCTGCCCTCAGTGGGTGCTGTAGCTGTAAAAAAGATTTTCTGGTTGTCGATAAATTCACATAATTTATCGTCGAGTTCTGAGTAAAATTTTGCCATATCGATCGAAACCAAAAATATTTAAAAATTAAAATCCAACTATTGAAATCATCGCAAAGATGATAAACAATCCACCGCCAACCAGATTGACAAGCTTTTCAGAGATGCTACCCGCGATCGATCTACCCGCAAAGACAGCGATCGCCGTACAGATGGTATGTGCTAAAATTCCCCCCATAGTTACACCGATTCGATTGTGATGTGTGGCTAAAGCAATCGTCGCAAATTGAGTGCGATCGCCCCATTCTGCCATAAAAATCAGGGTAAATGTTTCGACGATAATCTTCCAGACGCTCGACTGAGTGGCTAAATGAGCTGGAGGTGCGGCGATTTCTGCTCTAGCTATTGCTAATTCCTCAGCCCGCTCTTGTTGGGACATTTTCCATCCCCGGTAGAGCAATTTGCAGCCAAATCCGAGAAAAATTGCGACTTCTGTCAAGCGTAAATACGTCGGATCCACTGAAGCAAAAAGTCTACCCGCTAACACCGATAATACCGTCATCAACCCTAAGGCGAGTACAGTACCGGAGAATACCCACCCACGGGGATGACGCATCGACAGGAGAATGGTGATGAAAAAACTTTTATCCCCCAATTCGGCAGAGGTAACTAATATTAAAGCTTTTGTAAACGCTCTGAGCATCTAGGTATGGCGCAAATCGACCTCATAATTCTAGCCCTAGACGTGTCGATCGAGAGCTGCTCCAGACTAAATTTTTGTCGTCGTATCTCATGTTGTAATCGAGATCCCTTGCCCTCACCCCGCCCTCGCCTCCGGCTCTGGCTCCCCTCTCCCAAGCTTGGGAGAGGGGTTGGGGGTGAGGGCAAGATTCGTGGTTGTTTCCGACCATTTTTGTAATAAAATCGAGGCATTTTGACCCCCAAAGCCAAAACTCAAACAAAGTACTCTATTTACAGTAGTTTGACGGGGAGTCATCACAAAATCGAGGTCGAATTCTGAGTCAATTAAGCCCACAGAGGGGGGTAAAATTTGGGTGGCGATCGATTTTAAACACAACGCAATCCCCACCGCACCAGACGCGCCTAATGTATGTCCCGTGGCTCCTTTTGTCGAACTAATTGGTACTCCCTGGGGAAACATCCGCTCGATTAATTGACTTTCTCGCCAGTCGTTTAGACTTGTGCCAGTACCATGAGCGTGGATGTAGTCGATTTTGGATTTTGCGGATGCGTGAACTGTTCGGGTTCCCCGACAGTGGAACGCACCAAGCGGATTTTGGATTTTGCGGCTCGCGTAACTCCTTCGGAGTGGCTTTTGCTGAGGCAAAGGCTTCGCCAACGCCAACGTCGGGGAACCCGACGTAAGAAGCGAGACAAGACAGGATTTTGGATTGGGAAAACCTTGATGGGAATCGATGGTTAAATGATAACTGAGAGATCGATCGATCGCACTTATTGCCGCACCTAGATCGAAATCTACAGCACAGAGATGATAGGCATCATTTGTCAAACCACATCCCAATACTTCCCCGTAGATTTTGGCACCCCGCGCTTCGGCTAATGTAGCTGATTCCAACACAAATACCGCCCCAGCCTCCCCCAATACTAACCCCTCGCGAGATCGATCGAAAGGATAACAGCCCCTCGTCGCCAAAGCACCCATTTGCCGAAAACCAGTAATGGTCAGCGGCGTAATCGGGGCTTCTACCGCTCCCGCGATCGCCCGCTCGCAGGCTCCAGAACGCATCAAACCGATCGCTTGACTCAATGCAACAATTCCCGTCGCACAGGCTGCCATAGGGGCTAATAGAGCCGACTGAGAGCCAATATACCTCGCGGCGGCGATGGCGGGACTATGGGGCAAAGTATCCAACCACCCACTCAAATCTTGCCCATTGGCGGCGAATTTCTCCCACTGCGCCTGAGAGCCGCGACTCGAACCGATCGCCACACCACAATCTGGTAATGGTAAACTCAATCCTGCATCCTTTACTGCCTCGGCGACAACCATCTGGGTGAGAGTGATAACATCCAAGGGTGCTTTCTCGATGAGAGCTAGCGGTAGTGGGGGTAAATCGGCAAACGGTTGATGTAACTCAATCCCCGATTTTCCGGCGATTAGACTTTGCCAAGTACTAGCGAGATCTCCCAGTGCAGATCTAAAACCAATGCCAGTGATTACGATTCGCATTTCCACTCATACTGAGGATTTTGGTAAGGATTCTCCCTTGGGGCGGGCAAAGGGCGATAGAATTATTAAGAACATATCCCCGACTTCTCCAAGAAGTCGGGGATATTGCGTTTCTAGAATTGGGCGGATAATCTCCCCCTCGCCTATTTTTTCAACTTATCTGCACCACTAGTCACCTTCGCGGAGGTAATTTTGTCACCTTGTTTGATGGTGTCGATGACTTCTAGCCCCTTGGTGATTTTGCCAAATACAGTATAGTTACCGTCGAGGAAAGGGATATCAGCTAGGGTAAAATAAAACTGGGAAGAAGCAGAATCAGGCGATTGAGACCTGGCCATGGCGATCGCCCCACGCTTGTGCTGTAATATGGGTCTGTCAGTAATCGGCTGACTATAAGTAGGTGCTGTTGCGCCTTGGGATTTGATTTCGAGGGGAATCTGCCGCTCGGAACTAGATCCTGATGGAATATAGCCACCAGTTCCATTGCCTTTGGGATCTCCACCTTGGACGACAAACGGTTGAGGTTCCCGCACGACGCGGTGGAATGTCAAACCGTTATAGAAGCCTTTTTGCACCAAATCGACGAAGTTACCCGCACTCAGCGGGGCATTATTACCATCTAATTCGATGGTTATTTGCTTACCCTTGACAGTCATGACAACAGTTGCCATCCCATCGAGTCTGGGTAAACCGGGAAATTGACTATTGGTACTAACAGCAGCGGGTGTGCTACTAGTAGGTGCTGCGGATGTGGAAGATGATGGGGTTTTTTTTGGACTATCGCAACCGCCCAAAATTAGAGCACCCATGAGGAAACTCGCTAAAATCAGCCTTTGAAATGGTATCTGCATCTGCTAGTAGGAAATAAGGGGTTTCTTCAGCTTAAGTTTAAGCCGATCGCTGCTCATAATACTAGTGACTGTCGATCGAATTCAGAGTTCC
>NZ_JANPLS010000377.1:0-2535 GCF_031422475.1 Chamaesiphon sp. VAR_48_metabat_403 | reverse complement strand
TACCACCCCAAAATCGATCGGGTAGGGAATCTGAGTTAAGATAATTGTCGCCTTTGCCCCCTTTTGACGGTGAAACTCGATCGCGCCCGTAAGATCGATATCGGTGAGACTATCGCCACTAATTACTAAAAAAGTCCCGCCTAGAATTTCTTCGACATTTTTGACACAGCCAGCCGTACCCAAGGCGCGCTCTGCTTCGATCGCATAATGAATTTTGACACCAAAATCACTACCATCGCCAAAATAATTTTGAATTACCTCTGGGAGATAATGCAAGGTGATGATAATTTCGGTAATGTGGTGGCGTTTGAGCAAATTAATAATATGCTCGGCGATCGGACGATCGATCGCTGGTACCATCGGTTTGGGTATTTCGCAGGTTAAAGGTCTCAACCGCGTTCCAGAACCTCCAGCCATCAATACTGCGCGGAGTTGCATATCTTTTTTTCTAGGGGATAGTCACCCAATACATCTTCATTGTCAGTCGATTTTTGAAGCCTGGGACTGCGCGATCGCATAGGTTAATATATTTAGCCCAATTCAGGATTTACGGAATCGGGCTAGAATAGATTGTAGATTGCTACAATAGTGCAATTTCGCTACCAATTCTGTCAAACTCGTCATCATTGAGAAATAAACAAGACTTATGAACTTCGTTGTTGTCGGTTTAGTGGGAGCATACGGATATGGAGTCTGGAGATTTTCGCGCAACTTCAACCGTACCTATTATCAACGCACTCTTACTACCAAGATCGTTCTCGCACTACTTTGGCCAGTTTGCTACATCGTCAATGCTTCTTACCGTCAAAATTTTAACAGAGCTTTGAAGGGCGGCGATTGATAAGTCATGTCCGATCTTGCTGACATTCGCAAAACATCTGGTTGGCATAGCAGAGCAGATCGATTGACTCAAATCTGGCAGCAATGTTGCGATCGTCTTTCGATCGATCCACTGCTCGAATATACCTCTAATCGATCGGAAATCGATCGCGTCTTTAAGCTTTTAGTTACTGCTTATACTCAGCCCGATCGACACTATCACAATCTCAACCACATTTACCAGATCTTCGTTACTCTCGATCGGTTTAGCGATTTAGCAAATCCGAGCGCGGTATATTTCGCAGCCTGGTTTCACGATTTTATCTACGATCCGCAAGCTGCCGATAATGAAATTCAAAGTGCTAGAGCCGCCAAAGATTTACTAGCAAATTTGGGTGTATCTCCAGCAACGATCGAACTAGTTAGCTCGTTAATTTTAGCAACCGAAGGACATAAAATCGATCCGACAGATCGCGATTTATGTATTTTTCTAGATGCAGATTTAGCAATTCTCGGTGCAGATCCCGTTATCTATCAAGCTTACCAGCAATCGATCCGTCGCGAGTATAGTTGGGTGTCGGATACCGCATATCAAATCGGACGCATCCGCATGTTAGAGCATTTTCTAGCACGAGATCGACTCTATCATACAGAATTATTATTCAACGAACTAGAATCGATCGCCAGACTCAATCTAGAGAGGGAGATCGATTTTTGGAGTAAGGAGTGTGGGAAGAGAAAAATCTAAAGCCTTTCCTCTTTCCCCCTAAAGCCTAAAACCTAAAACCTAATTAAACTGCTCGCCCGAATTACTAATACTGCCATACATACCAGCTCGACGATAATGGGGTTCGATACTAATTAGATCTTCGATATTACGTTCGATCGTATTGCAGATTGTATCGAGGGGCAGATCGTTAGGATCGGTACCAAAAGGGTTTTCGATTTCCACGCCGATGGCTTCGATACCAAATAACGTAAAACTAACTAAAGCAATTGCTGAAGCTGTCCACCACCGAAGTTCTTCAACAATTTGAAAAGGTAATAATAAGCAATAAAGCATGATTAATTGTTTGAGATGAATTGCATAAGCCATCGGCATTGGCGTGCGTAAAATTCGTTCGCAAGCACCGAGCATATCGACCAATCCATTTAAGAGCGTTTGCAATTCGTTCATTTGATACAAACTAATCTGATTTTGCTCGTGTTTCGCTTGTAAATAATCACCGATCCAAAAGGCGATTTCTAAAGGTGCATTAGTTGTCGATTGGAGTTTTTCAAGTTGTAAGGGTGAAACTAATTTTGATAAGCGATCGTCAACAGCTTGAGATCTTAAATGTAGCTTAGTCGATATTGCAAATGCTATTAACAGCCTTAAAATTTGCTCCTTTTCATGTCGATGATTGAGATCTAGTTCGTCGATCGCTACCCAGATCGATCGGGACAAATTCCGAATATTATTAACCATCGTCCCCCAAGCTTTGCGACCTTCCCAAAATCGCTCATAAGCAGTATTTGTCCTGAATACTAGTAATAAACCCAAGACAATACTCGGAATTATGCCACCAAAAGCTTTCGCCGCAATCGGGAGTTTATAAAAAGACAAAACTGAGACAAGTAAGCCAAAAGCTCCGCAAAGTAAAACTCTACCAAAAATAGTAGGTATGACCGAACCTTGAACTTTAAAGGCAACTTTAAACCAGTTTGTTTGCTCTA
>NZ_JANPLS010000376.1:0-8233 GCF_031422475.1 Chamaesiphon sp. VAR_48_metabat_403 | reverse complement strand
AAAGTGCGTTCTTGGGGCGCGAGCTTTGTGGGGGAAGCTTCCCCCACAAAGCTCGCTTGTTTCCCCTGTCTTGTCTCGCCTTTTTTGACGGGGAACCCGTCCAAAGGCGAGCCGCAAGTAAAGCACCTTTTCAAGAGGGGGGTGCCCGTAGGGCGGGGTGGGTAGATCTCCGCAGCAATTCAAGCAATGTGCGAAGATCTAAAAGAGTGGATCGTAATGTCGCTAACGGCTATCGCTCATCAAGCAGCATCAACTAGACAGTAGTTAACAGTTCTTTCTCTTCCTCCTCAGTATCCCCGTAGTCGTAAGGGCCAGTAGTTAATACTGGTAAAACTTCAAAGTTTTCGATTTCTGGGGGTGAAGTGGTTTGCCACTCTAAAGTGAGCGCATTCCAGGGATTGTTACCAGCTTTATCGCCTTTGTAAGCACAGTAAATTGCATTGACTAAAAATGGTACTGTCGAAATCGCCAAGACGTAACTACCGTAGGTACAGACTTGATTTAAACCTTGGAACTCTGGTGCGTACATCGCAATTCGGCGAGGCATTCCCTGTAAGCCGAGGATGTGCATGGGTAAGAAGGTCACGTTAAAACCAACGTAAGTAAGCACGAAGTGGATTTTACCCCAAGTATCGTTAATATGTCGTCCGGTGACTTTAGGGAACCAGTGATAAATACCCGTGTAAATTCCGAAGACGCTCCCGCCAAACAAGACGTAATGTAAGTGAGCGACGACGAAATAAGTATCGTGAACGTGGATGTCGAATGGCACCGCAGCCAACATTACGCCAGTAATACCACCGATGACGAAGGTGGATATAAAACCCATCGCAAATAGCATCGCGCTGTTGAGATTAATTTTTCCGCCCCACATAGTTGCCAACCAACCAAAAATTTTAATTCCTGTCGGTACAGCAATTACCATCGTGGTAATCATAAAGAACATCCGCAACCAGGCAGGCGTACCGCTGGTAAACATGTGGTGCGCCCAGACGATTAAGCCGAGGAAACTAATCACCATACTAGAGTATGCGATCGCGCCGTAACCAAAAATTGGTTTGCGACAATGGGTGGGAATTACTTCGGAAATTACCCCGAAGAAGGGTAATACCATAATATATACGGCAGGGTGAGAATAAAACCAGAACATGTGCTGGTAAACGACAGGTTCGCCGCCACCAACTGGATTAAAAAAGGCAGTTCCAGCAATTAAGTCAAAGGAAAGTAAAATCAATGCTCCGGCAAGTACTGGAGTGGCAATTAACATTAGCAATGAAGTTGCTAACATCGCCCAACAAAACAAGGGCATTTGCATCATTGACATACTTGGAATTCGCATCTTAATAATCGTGGTGAAGAAATTGATTCCTCCCAAGATCGATGAAGTCCCCAATAATAACAGGGTCATAATCCAGATGCCTTCACCAACTTTACCTGTCAGTAAACTTAGCGGTGGGTATGAAGTCCAGCCAGCTTGGGCGGGGCCTAAAAAGAAGCTGAGAATTAGTAACAATCCCGTGGGGGGAATAATCCAAAATGCCACAGCATTAAGTTTGGGAAATGCCATATCTCGCGCCCCAATCATTAAGGGGAGCAAATAATTGGCAAATGCTCCCGTTCCCGCAGGTACGATCCACAAGAAGATCATGATCGTGCCGTGCATGGTGAACATGCTATTATATGTCGCCGGATCGACTAAATCGGCATCGGGAGTTGCTAATTCTGTCCGAATGCCTTCGGCGAGTAAACCACCAATAATATAAAAGATAAATCCAGTCACAAAGTACTGAATGCCAATTACTTTATGGTCGGTACTAAATGTAAAGTAGTCTTTCCAGGTGCGATGATGATGGACTACATCATCCTCTTTTTGCTGGGTGGGAATTGTTAATTCTGCTGTCATCTTTTAGGGAATAGGGAATAGGTTAATTTACACCCCAACCCCCCTTCACAAGGGGGGCTTTTGCTCCCTCCCCTTGTGAAGGGGAGGGCTGGTGTAGGGTAACACAGGCTACGCAGCAACTCAACCGAATTATTTGAGTGCGGGGGCAATTGACATCACCATCTGATGTTCGTGATGGAGGTGTGAAACCATTTCTGGTTTGATGCCCATTTCTTTCGCGTAGGGAGCTAAATACTTGCTAGGAGAAAGATTTGCCGGATTCATCGCAATTGTCTGCTTGACTACTTCTGCTTGCGCTTGAGTAGCTTGTTGCTGACTGGCAATCCACGCATCGTAATCTTCAGGCGTGTGGACTATCATTCGGGTTACCATCGAACCATGATAACCACCACAAAGTTCGGCACAACGGAGCGGATAGTTACCCACTTTATTACTGGTAAATCGCAGTTGGGTGGGAGTACCAGGGATGACATCTTGCTTGAGTCTCAGCTCTGGAATCCAGACGGCGTGAATGACATCTTGAGCGTTCATGTTTAGCTGTACTTCTTTACCGACGGGAATATGTAATTCCCCAGAAGTCACATTAGCATCGGGATAGGTGAAAATCCAGGCATACTGTAGTCCCAAGACATTGACACTAACACCTGCGGCTTTACCCTGATTGGCTGGAGATGCACCGACACCTAATGCCATTTGCGAGTTAGGTTTGGGTGAAATACCATCCATCGTCGCCGCCATTGCACTACCTTTACCACTGGGCGCACCGTGCATGGCATGAATGTCATTAGCAGTGGCGGGATCGAAACCACCCATTTCGTTGTAGATTTCAAAACTGTAAATCGAAATCCACAAGACGATCGCAGCGGGAATTGCCGTCCATAATATTTCTAATGGTACGTTACCCTCGATCGCGGCACCATCGCCCAGTTCTCCGGGCTTCCGCCGAAATTTAATTGCGGAAACGACTAACACACCTTGAACTAATAAAAATAGCCCTACCGAAATAGTCATCATGGCATTGAATAAGCCATCGATATGTGTTGCTTCTTCGGAAGCCGCCACGGGCATCAACCCGTGATTTTGTCCGTACCAGAGACTGACTAAGGTTAGTCCTATACCCAGCAGGAGCGTAATAATTGAGCTAGGAATATTCATCGATTGTTGCCAATATGAAAAAAGTTTACGGAATCGGGAATGAAAGCAATTGTGGCGTACTCGGAGATAGAGATGTGCTGTGAAATCTACCGAACGAAGCCGTTGTAACATCGTGCGAATAGATGTCGTCTATCTTTAGCACTAGGTTTAAAGATATTGTATTTAGTTTAGAAATTTAACTAGATGATGGCGATCGTCGCAATGTGGAGATTTGGCCAGCCAGTATTACTACCTTTACTAAGGTACCGTAGGCAATTAAAGCGATCGGCACTTATTTGCATTTCTTCAGATTTTCTTTGGGATTGTCAAACGATCGGGGTCGAGATGACATTAATATTTACATTCAGGCGATCTTTAACATTTTCTTTGGGATCTGACTCGATATCGAGTGTAAGTTCCGCCGGGTATGAATCATAGCCATTGGTTTCGCAAATTTACCAGATCCGACGCTCGGTTAATACCCTCGCAGCCACTAGGTATTAATGCTAGCTTGGAAACAATTGAGTTAGCGTAGCTAAACAATAGTTAGGCAAACAAACTCAGCGATCGTTAAATTATGTCAGATTCTGCACTTACCCCTCAATATCCTGCTAGTAAAGACGAATCGCGAATCGATCGAGAATGGGCACTGGCGATTCAAACTCGGCTCCGTCGCTCGATTTGGAAGATTGCGTTTGCAACACTGCTGCTGATGGCAGTCGGTAGTGCTACCAGAGTAATGAATGCTGGTTTAGCATGTCCCGATTGGCCGTTATGTTACGGGCAATTGGTACCCACCCAGCAGATGAATCTCCAAGTGTTTTTAGAGTGGTTTCATCGCTTAGATGCTGCCCTTATCGGCTTGAGTACGCTGCTATTAGTTGGCTCTGCTTGGTGGTTCCGCCATCAGCTTCCCCGCTGGCTGCCCTGGGCGACATTACTGGCATTGAGCTTAATTTTGGTGCAAGGAGCCTTAGGTGCCTTCACTGTCACCGAATTACTCCGCTTTGATATTGTCACCGCGCATTTAGGTACGGCATTGTTATTTTTTGTAACTCTACTGACGATCGGTACCTGTTTGCTCGATCCTCCTGCACACCCCACACCCTCGGTGGTTGAGCGGAGTCGAAACCACACCCCCACCCCCTACCTCCCCCTCACCGCTGCCATTTTTGTCTACATCCAAAGCATCCTCGGTGGATTAGTCGGCTCTAGATGGGCACTGCATCAATGTTTTGGGAATTCCGAACTCTGCACGGTGATGAATAGTCATCTAATCGGTGTAGTTCCGGCGACACTGAGCTGCATCGCCGTAGTTGTCGCAATCTGGCGCAACCCTAGCACCCCCAGATATTGCCGCGATTTAGCTACACTGATAGGGGGATTATTAGTCGGTCAAATCTTACTTGGCGTTGCGACTTTTAAACTACATTTACAAGTCGAAGTACTTACTGTTACCCATCAAGCGATCGGCGCACTCTTGCTCGGTACATTAGTAGTACTGACAGGATCTTTGTGGCGACTGAAGAACTCAAAAATTGCCCAAATCTCTTAGTCTCAAACCTCAAGTTTTCAGATTCTGCAGCAGTAAAAAATAAATCCCCAGTTTCTAAATATGCAAGAGCTTCTCGATCGGTCTATCGACACCAAACACCAAAGTTTTTCTGAAGTTATCCAGAGTTATTACCAACTTACCAAGCCGAGAATTATTCCCCTACTGCTAATCGTTACGGCTGCGGCAATGTGGTTGGCATCCGATGGGGCAACAGATCCGGTCTTGTTTTTAGTAACAGTTATTGGGGGAATGCTCGCCGCAGCTTCAGCCCAAACAATGAATTGTATTTACGATCGAGACATCGATTATGCAATGGAGCGGACGCGCAATCGTCCGATCCCGTCTGGTAGAGTCAAACCCCTTCATGCAGGGATTTTTGCAACAGTATTAGCAATCTTATCTTTTACGACTTTATTTGTATTTACCAATCTATTAGCCGCGCTCTTAGCGATGGCTGGAATTGGATTCTACATGTGGATTTACACCCATCTACTTAAACGCCATACGACGCAAAATATCGTCATTGGTGGAGCTGCTGGCGCGATTCCCGCACTTGTCGGTTGGGCGGCGGTGACTAATAGTTTGAGTATCGAAGCATGGGTATTATTTGCAATCGTCTTTATTTGGACACCGCCGCATTTTTGGGCATTGTCATTAATGATTAAAGATGATTATGCCAAAGTGGGAATCCCGATGTTACCTGTAGTTGAAGGTGAAGTTGCTACCGCCCAACAGATTTGGATTTATACACTGTTACTCATCCCCACCACATTGCTACTCGTCTACCCATTGGGTGCGTCGGGAATTATCTATGGCATTTGCGCCATCGGACTGGGTGGCATTTTCGTTCGCGAAGCCTGGAAATTATTACAAGCTCCTACCGACAAAAGTGTCGCGAAATCGATGTTTAAGTATTCGATTTTGTATATGATGTTACTCTGTACGGCAGTAGTTGTCGATAGTTTACCTCAAACACAATCGGCGATCTCACTGCTATTGAAATAATTAGCATTAGAGTTAGCAAATATTTTATCGATCGATCCGATCCTCAGACGTGATAAAAGTTACCGATACGCAGAGCATCTGAGGATTTATCACAATATGATAATTTCGAGCGCGATTTTGGGAATAATAGTAGCGATCGGGATACGATCTGTATCGATAAAAATATTTAACTAATCGAATCTAGGAGCGTGACTAATGCAAGATGGAAATGATGCAAGTAAAAAGACTACAGCAGGAATCTGTGGAATTTTAATCGGTGCCCTGGGGGTTCATAAATTCATTCTTGGGTATAATACCGAAGGTGCCATTATGTTGGCAGCGAGCATCCTCACCTGCGGGATTGCTAGCCCGATTATGGGTATTATTGGTTTGGTTGAAGGAATTATCTATCTGACTAAAACCGATAGGGAATTTATCGATACTTATATTGCCAGTAAGAAAGGTTGGTTTTAGAGACTAGTGAGGCTATCGCGATCGGCAAAAATCAGCCGCTATTTTGGGCTAGGAATCTGTGCTGCTCCACTAATTAGTAGCTATTTTTATGCAGCCGGATATCGAATTAACTTTATTTTTTGCCCCTGGCGACATTGGTTTGGTTCGATTTGTCCGAGTTGTGGTATGACTCGATCGTTTGTCTCGATCGTCCGTGGTGACTGGAAGCAAGCGATCGATTATCATTTATTTGGACCATTATTATTTATCTATTTAGGTACGTTAGTAATTCACTGGAGCTGGGAACTTAGCTCTGGTAATTACCAACAAACTTTTCATCTAAATTGGCTGCACTCTCGCCACATTCAAATTACAATTGTGGTAGTTTTTATCGGTTACTATCTCTTGCGACTCAATTCGATCGTACCTAATTCTCATCTCTAGGAGCATCAGCTAGTGAAACCCAAGCCTAAATTATTATTACTATTATTACCTGCTACTTTAAGCATGGGCTATTTTACATTGGTATCGGGATTGGATGTCAATATGTTCTCTAGAGAAATGCTAGTGATGATTCCACTTCAGGTATTAGCATTTGTCTATGTTGGCTATCATAACTCCCGCCTGAATCATAAATAAATAGCATTTCTAGGCGATCGATAAGATAAACTATAACACTACGATCGATTGCAATTTCCTAAGCTCAATCGTCATCGAAATGAGCTTCGATATCCATGCTACCGTGCAGAATGCGGACAATTTCCATGCCTTCCGAAGCATGGCGATAAAAAATTAGATGCCGTCCGACACGATATTTATAATAGCCTAACAGAAGATCGTCACATGCCCGTCCGCGCTGTGGTTCGATCGCCAATAAATGAAAAGCAGCATCAATTTTAGCAAGATAGTTATTTCGCTGTTCGTGTCCCCATGTAGCTTGTGTATATCGACCGATAGATAGTAAATCTTGTTTTGCGAGTTTGGTGATATGAAAGATTGACATTAGATAGATTGTTCCTTATCTAATTCTTCGAGTAAACCAGATAGAGAGTACTCAGCCAATCCACTATTTTCACCCTCTTGCAATGCTCTTCGCAAAGCTGCCAATTTCACTTCATGTTCTTCTAATAACCGGAGTCCCGCACGAATGGCTTCACTGGCTGAAGAAAATCGCCCTTGATCGATCTGACTGGCAATAAATGTGTCAAAATGTTCTCCTAGTGTCACGCTGGTATTTTTTTGCATACAGTTTTCGATCGATTACATACCAACATATATTATATGTTTGTATGTAATCGGAAAGTTGCCGATTTCGGCACCTTAGATACCTAACCCCGTAGCGCAGCCATTACCAACCCTGGGAGATTTTGCCAGGTGGGATAAGCTTCAAACTTGAGTAAATTCCGCGCCATTCCCAATAGATTTTTGTGAGTTGTAAACCAGGGGGGAGTGGGGAAGATCCGAAATGGTGCGTAAACGACGGATTTTTGGGGTCGATCGAATAAATAGCTATTATGGACGAAACCAATGCCCGAACCGATATCGGCAAGGGTGTTTCCGGGATAAGCACCCCAAGTTGTCGAGCTGAAATAGAATAACATTGCCGACCAAATATTTACCCCGATCGCACCATACCGGAGATTGGCGATCGCCGTGTCGAATTCTTGGTGATATTTTTTCTGAGTTTGAGGATCGATTAACACGGTACAAGAAAGCGTCCCCCAGACGCTCTCGTTGGCAAATTCCACAGCTTTAACGAGAAAATCGGGGGCAGATGAGGATTCGATTGTCACTTCGGCTAAGATGCCGCAAAATGCCTCTTCAGTTAGGGCATATTCGCCCGCTACGGGCGGTACATTGGGAATTAGCGTCCACGGAACGATTTCTAGAGTCTGCGTCTCTAGCGGCTCGGATTGAGGGTATCTGTCAAGGAACGATCGATAGCGATCTTGGGCACCGGGATAGTAGGCTTGACGTGGGGGAATGGCGGCTAATTCGCGTCTGACGGCGGCTAAAAATTCAGCCCGCTGCGCCCAACCGGAGGCGGTGACGAGTACTTGTCCCGACGCACAATTAAAGCTGGCATTATGGGCGATCGTACTGGCAACCTGACGTGATTGAAAGGTAAGATCGGACTGCGACCATTTACCTGGTACGACGAGAATGGGCGTAACGCAGCCGAGTTCGGAAGTGATGGGTTTAGT
>NZ_JANPLS010000375.1:0-5508 GCF_031422475.1 Chamaesiphon sp. VAR_48_metabat_403 | reverse complement strand
TTTAGGGCTTTTCTGATGTAGCAATGCGGTAACTTGGCGCACATAGCAGGGATTGACACATACCGCCGCAAATCTATATCGATCATTCACTTCTGGGTACTGCTACTCCCGCGATGGTAGAGCAGTGGTGCGAACAAGCAGATCGATATAGATTTGCGGCGGTATGTGTCAATCCCTGCTATGTGCGCCAAGTTACCGCATTGCTACATCAGAAAAGCCCTAAAATTTGTACGGTCATTGGTTTTCCAACGGGTGCGACAACTACTGCCAGCAAGCTGTACGAGGCTCAGGAAGCGATGGAAAATGGTGCCCAGGAGTTAGATGTAGTTATCAATATCGGTTGGCTCAAAGCAGGCAAAATTGACGATGTACATCGCGAAATTGCCGAAATCTGTGAAGCAACGGGACAAACAGTTAAAGCAATTCTAGAAATGTCGCTATTAACTCCACCAGAGCGAGAAATTGCTGCCCAAATCTGCATGGAAGCAGGTGCGAGGATGTTAAAAACTGGTACGGGTTGGTGTGGTGCTGTGACGGTGGAGGATGTGCGATTTCTCAAGGATCTCACTAAGGATCGGATCGGTATTAAAGCCGCTGGCGGCATCCGTACGCATCAACAAGCGGTAGAATTAATTCTGGCTGGAGCCACTAGGCTCGGTACTTCTTGGGGCATAGATTTGCTCAAACAACGCGAGCGCGATTCAAAAGTAATGGAGCAGGATTGAGTGAACTATAACCCCAAGCCCCAAATCTCACCCCCATATTACGCGTGCGTTTACCCAAACTTATTAAATTAATTTTAATCAGAACGATTCAAATCGGATTAATCGGTTTCTTACTAGTATTTAGTACCAGTGTTTACGCTCACAAAATCGAACCAAATTGGATAGAAGTCACTCAAAATGAAATCGAGTTACCAAAATTAGATCGGGCATTTAATGGTTATAGAATCGTTCAGATTACCGATCTCCATGCTGGCGATGGGATCGATCGCGCCCAACTAGAACGTGTTGTCGAAACTGTCAACGCCCAAAATCCAGACTTGGTAGTAATTACAGGCGATCATGTCAGTCGGAAACCCCGGCAGCATGTAGAATTATTAGATACCCTCGCCAAACTACATCCTCGCGATCGCACTATTTCTGTTTTAGGCAATCACGATGTTTTCAACGATCCTACCCCGATTCGGACAGCCCTCGATCGAGTCGGCATTACTCTACTAGAAAATAGCATCCATACCATCAAACGCGATCGATCTACATTACATATTGCAGGCGTGGGCGATGTCTTTGCCGAACTAGATAAACTCGATCGAGTATTAGAGCAATTACCCCCTACAGGCGCAGCCATCATGCTCGCTCACGAGCCAGATTTTGCCGATGAAACTGCCGCTACTGGCAGATTTGGTCTACAATTATCCGGACACTCCCACGGCGGACAAATTCGCATCCCCTTTCGCAAAGGCTATCTTCCCGAACTAGCTAAGAACTACCCACTGGGACGTTATCAAGTTAAGGAGATGGTTCAATATACCAGTCGCGGCATCGGGATGATTAAAATCTACGCCCGTTTTAACTGTCGTCCCGAAATTTCGGTATTTAATCTAGTTTCTAGTAGCTAGATTTTAATGGCTGTGTCAACGATCGTTACGCCGCGCTCGCGCTCGTTCTTGACCCCAAACTTGGAATCGTCGAGCGTCACCTCAGCCGCAGATATAGGCTGATTTCGGTTAATTCCGCGCGAATTTCGACTGTCGGTGTCTTTGATGGGATTACCTTGAAACTCGCATCTTCCCGCTCTAGTCAAATCCAACCGTAAATGGTAAAATAGTAAGTTGCAAAATTTAATTATAATTTTCAGTCTTCATGACCCTAACCCAAGAACGCAAGCAAGAAATCGCGGCTAAGTATCAGTTGCACGCTACCGATACAGGTTCGTCCGATCTTCAAGTAGCTATGCTCACTGACAGAATCAACCGTCTGAGCGAACACCTGAAAACCAACAAGAGCGATCATGCTTCGCGCCGAGGCTTGTTGAAAATGATCGGACAACGCAAACGTTTACTAGCATTCATCCAAGGCGAAAGCGTCCAACGCTATCAAGCCCTAGCCGATAGCCTGGGTATCCGTCGCGTCAAAGACTAAATATCTAGTCGCTCTCAAGTACCAAACATCAGCCATAACTTTAACAAGATCGGAACCTGCATATGTCTGCTGAGAAGCCCCGCCCATCCGTGCCGTTTGAGCCGCGTAAAAGTGCCAAGCAGCGCAAACCCGCAGCGAAAAAAGGAGTGCCAATCGTCAACCCGCCACAGCCTTCAACAGCAATGGCGGAGCAGGGTTCTGGTTACATTCCAGATATGGTCAGCAAACGGATGATTCGGCGGGTGTTGGTATTTTGTGGAATTCCCATTTTAATGGGGGTGGGCATATTTCTTGGCAGTTACTTTGTAATTATCAATCATCTGTTTAAAGTTTCCAATACTGTTGTCTTGTTGACGAGTATGGCTTGTTTGGGATTGAGTGTACTGGGGCTAACTTATGGTATTCTGTCTGCTTGTTGGGAAGAAGATAGCGATAGTAAAGGCAGTCTGTTAGGTTTGACAGAATTTAAAATCAACCTGGGCAGAATGACCGATGCTTATCATGCTTCCAAGCAGATGCAACAAAATATCGACCCAGATCGCTAAGTTTAGAGTATGCAAATTCATCCCACCGCCGCGATCGAACCTGGAGCTAAAATTGGCAATAATGTATCGATCGGGCCATTTTGTTACATCCGTCACGATGTAGAAATCGGGGATAATTGTATTTTAGATGCTCATATTACGCTGCTACCTTACACCTCGATCGGTAAAAATTGTCATTTACATAGTAATGTCGTCTTAGGCGATTTTCCGCAAGATATCGCCTTTAAAGATGAGCCGAGTTATGTCAAAATTGGCGATAATTGTACCCTCAGAGAAGGCGTTACCATTCATCGCGGTACTAAAGCCGGATCGTCTACTGTAGTCGGTAATAATTGCCTCTTAATGGCATACAGTCACCTTGCCCATAACGTGGTGCTAGGAAACGATATTATTATCGCTAATGGCGCACTGTTAGCGGGATACGTGCAAGTTGGCGATCGAGCATTTATTAGTGGTAATTGCTTAGTGCATCAATTCGTCAGCATCGGAAGATTGGTAATGATGGCTGGCGGTTCGGCGGCGCAAAAAGATATTCCGCCATTTTGCATGACGCGCAGTACGACGCTTAATAAAGTCATGGGTTTAAATACCGTCGGCTTGCGACGAGCCGGATTGACATCTGAAGAAAGATTGGTACTCAAACGTGCTTTTAAAATATTATATCAATCTAACTTATTAATTCCTGAAGCTTTAATTAAATTAGAAACTGAATTTGACTCGGAGTTAGTTAGCGAAATTTGTGATTTTATCAAACAATCTCAGCGCGGCATCGCTGGCTACGTGCGCCAGCGTCAGCGCGAAGACTAAATAATCGAGACTAACCAAGCACCTCGCGCAAGGATACTAATTGTGCTTGAACGATTCGATAGTAGATCCAAGTACCTCGACGCTCTTTTGATAATAAACCTGCCTCATACATCACTTTGAGGTGGTGGCTGACTGTTGGCTGCGAAAGTCCCAGCGATTCTACCAATTCGCAAGCACAAACCTCTCCACTCGGCTGTGCGGCAATTAAACTCAACAACTGGAGCCGCGCTGGTTCCCCCAATACTCGGAACAAAGTCGCTGCACTAGCGGCTTCTGTTCCAGTTAAACGACCAGCTAATAAAGGCGGGCAACAAAAAATAGGTGACTTTGAAGATTTCATAATTTCTATATTGACATATATCGATGTAGATTGATAAAATATCGATGTTTATCAATATCAACCAATATCGATATAACAAGAGATTGTTATTCTTAGCGGCTACTTGTGGTGAGCGTAGTCGTTGGCGAAGCCTGCGCTTTGCGCTGACTACGTCAACGCATCCGTCAACACATCTAAGGGGAAATTTAGAATGAATGACGAACAATTGAGTCAATTCTCCAGGGGAGAGGCTCCGCCATCGAATAGCGAAAAGCCTAATCTAGATATCCGTAGATCGCTCACGCTCCAGGTACTAATAGTCTTAACACTGGGGCTGACAATATCGGCTTGTACGCCCAGAAGTTCCGAAGTTGCTTCCTCACCATCCGATACGGCTTCACCTGCATCTGGATCTACATCCGTAAGTAGTGGGAGCATTGTTTCTGTTGGTGGGGCTGGGGCAACATATCCCGCGCCTCTATACCAACGCTGGTTTGCTGAATACAACAAGGTAAATCCTGAAACTCAAGTTAGTTATCAATCTGTCGGTAGTGGTGCTGGTGTCGAGCAATTTTTGGCGGGTAGTGTAGATTTTGGAGCATCAGACGCACCTTTGAAGGCTGAAGAACGCGCTAAGTTTAAAACAAAGTTCGGTGGAGAACCAGTTCAGGTGCCCATGACTGGGGGGATGGTCGTATTTGCCTACAATCTCGATGGGGTCAAAGATTTAAAACTAGCTCGTGTAGCCTACTGCGGAATTGCAACAGGCAAAATTACTAAATGGAACGATCCGGCAATTGTCAAAACAAATGCTGGCGCAAAACTACCCAACGAGGCAATTAAATTTTTCCACCGCTCTGATAGCAGCGGTACGACCTTTCAGTTCACCAATCACCTCAAAGCTGCTTGCCCCGAATGGACGGCAGGTGCGAGTAAATCGGTAGCTTGGTCTAAAGGGATGACAGGTGCCCAAGGCAATCAAGGGGTGGCGGAGCAAATCGCCGCAATATCTAATTCGATGGGTTATGTGGAACACGCTTCTGCAAAACAAGCCAATCTGTCAATGGCAGCGATCGAAAATAAGTCTGGGAAACTAATCGCGCCATCCCCAGCCGCAGGTGCTGAGGCATTTGTCGGCGAAAAAGTACCTGACGATCTTGGACTCACCGTTCCAGATTCTACTAATCCTAAAGCTTATCCGATCGCTGGACTGACTTGGCTCCTACTATACCCACAGCCGAAAGATGCCACCAAGACAACCGCATTAAAAGCAGTAATTGAGTGGGCATTGACTACAGGTAAGGCTTTAGCCACTGAGCTTGGCTACTTACCTCTAGGTGATGAATTAACAGTTAAGGCAAAAGCAGAACTCAATAAAGTTAAATAAGCTCTGTTGACTGCACAACCTCATCGATAAAAGCATTGACTAGGTTCAATGTAGCTCGATGATTCTAAATACAGAGCCATGTAAATATCAAGAGTTAAAACTTCAAAAACAGGAGCAAACAGATGACAATTCGGGTGGGAATTAATGGATTTGGTCGGATTGGACGCTTAGATTTGCGGGCGGCGTGGGGTTGGCCGGAACTAGAATTCGTGCATATCAATGAGGTTAAAGGCGGGGCTGAGGCAGCAGCACATTTACTCAAGTTTGATTCTGTCCACGGACGTTGGGCACCAGAAGTAGAAGCTG
>NZ_JANPLS010000374.1:0-8295 GCF_031422475.1 Chamaesiphon sp. VAR_48_metabat_403 | reverse complement strand
AAGTTGCTAGTTATGGTTTTTCAGTAAGATGGGTGTTAGTTTTTAGCGAAATGTGCGGTCTTGGGGCGCGAGATTTTGGGGGGAAGCTTCCCCCCAAAACGTCGCTTGTTTCCCCTGTCTTATCTTGTCGTTTTCTTTTGGGGGGGGAACCCCCGAATAAAAACGCCGCTGTCTCACCCTTTTTGACGGGGAACCCGTCCAAAGGTGAGCCGCAAGTAGAGCACCTTTTCAAGACAGCTATGAGGTTCTAGGTTTTATCCCATCGCTAATACCCAATCCCTAATACCTAATACCCAAATCTTTAACCTTGGTTATGGCTAGCAACTTGCGTTAACTATTGTCGAACGATACAATCATCCTTGCTTCTAACACGGCGATCGACTAGATTTGTCGATTGTAAGCTCCGATCCCGATCTAATTATCCCCCAATTAATTCCCAGATTGCGGATTTTCGAGCCATTCGGGTTTTTAACACAGGTGGGGAAGAATTTTCGGGAACCAGTTCGATCGCCGCTGTAGTCTTACTTAAACAGCAGTTATCATAGGTACGATGGCAAATATCAGTTCGCAGATCGCGCTTTCAACTTTACTATCGATCGGTGGAATCATGGCACTGAGCTTTGCAACTCCAGTTTTTGCCACACAGACAACTAGCAACGCCCAAATCAATCGATTGAGAGCGCAAGGATATCCCGGTATCGAGCAGTTTTTAAAAATCAATGGCACTGAAATGGCGGGATTGCGTACCCAACCCGATAATCCCCGCTGGCAAGAATTAACTCAAACCCTAGATAAAATCTGCAAACAGCGCGATTGCGAAGCTTCGCGACTATATTGGTACACCGATCTCGACAAAGCCAAACAAGCCGCCGCTGCTAGTAATAAGCCGATTTTATCCCTGCGGCTGTTGGGCAATCTCGATGAAGAGTTGAGCTGTGCCAATAGTCGCTTTTTTAGAATTACCCTCTACTCACACCCCGAAATCGCCAAATTATTGCGCGATAAATACGTCCTTCACTGGCAATCGGTTCGCCCCGTACCCAAAATCACCATCGATTTCGGCGATGGGCGCAAGCTACAACAAACGATTACCGGAAATAGCATTCACTATATTTTAGACAAAACCGGACGACCGATCGACGGACTCCCCGGATTATATGCACCTCAAGCCTTCAACCGCCATCTGACTCAAGGTGCGGAATTTGTTGCTAAATATCATCAGTTAGCCGACAAAGATCGCCAAAATGCGATCGATACCTATCACCAAAACCAACTTACCAATCTCCAGGCAAACTGGAAACAAGATCTAGCTAAATTGGGCGTAAGTCTCACCCCGATCTCCACATCGGTTCGATCGACAGGTAGTAATCCATCCGCCATCGTCGCTAGTAACGTTGCTGTCACCAAAAGTGGCATTGAATTACCCATTCTGCGACGCACCAGTACATTTTCGCAGCAGTCCGATCTGCTCGCACGATCGACTGACGATGCACTTTGGGCTAAATTGGGCGAATTGCACCAGCAAGATGCTGTCCTCGCCGAAAATAGTCTCCAACTCATGCGCCGCAAACAACCGCAACTAGCCAGCCTCACAGCTAAAGATAAGAACGCGAATATCGACCCCATCCCCGAACTAATAACCAAGTTTCAAAAATTAATCGCGATCGATAGCATTCGCAATGAATATCGCCTTCACAGTCAAATTCACGAATGGTTAATCGGATCTGCCTCGACAGATCTTGACAGTCTGAACGCTCGCGTTTACGATCGCTTATTCCTCACTCCTCAGAGCGATCGCTGGTTGGGTTTGATGCCAGGAGATGGCTATACTGGAATCGATCGCGATGGGATTATGAAATAGTTTATTAGTGGGTGCGATTTCGATGTACCCACTCAGATTGGATTTTCTACTCACCTATTGCCATTTTTTTAGTAGACCGATTGCCAACTGATAGTTTTTGCTATCGCCCTGTTGTTTAAATAGTTTGACAGCTTTTTGCATATCTTTAATTCCACCAGATTTATTATTCAATCGATCGTGCTTAACTACACCGCGACCAAAATAAGAACTAGCCAAGTTAGGATTTAGCTGAATGGCTCGATTGTAATCTGCTAATGCACCATCAAAATCTTGAAGATTAACTACTTTTAGAAAACCACGATGGTCATAGGCAAAGGCATAATTGGGATCGAGTTTAATCGCTCGATCGTAATCTGCTAGGGCACCCTTGATGTCCTCAAGTTTATTCAATTTCAGATGGCCGCGATTAGAGTATGCTGGTGCAAATTTAGGGTCACTTTGAATAGCCAAATTGTAGTCGGCTAATGCTCCCCTAACATCTTGGAGTTTAGCTAGTTTCAGTACACCACGACTGTTATAAGCTAGGGCACTATCGGGATCGAATTGAATAGCCAAATTATAGTCGGCTAATGCTCCCTGAATATCTTTAAGTTTGTTCTCTTTCAGATTACCTCGATTGATATAGGCAAATGCAAATTTAGTGTCAAGTTGAATCGCCCGGTTATAATCGGCTAATGCCCCCTGAACGTCGTTGAGTTTTTCTAGTTTCAGATTACCTCTAGCATTGTAAATCTCTGTATTACTAGAGTCGAGTTGAATTGCCCGCTGAATGTCGGCTAATCCACCTTGGATATCTTGGAGTTTGTTGGCTTTCAGAAGACCGCGATTAGTATAAGCAACCGCATAATTAGGATCGAGTTGAATTGCCCGATTGTAGTCAGCCAATGCACCTTTTAAATCATTGAGTTTTTCTTCTTTGAGAATCCCGCGACCGCTATAAGCAAGAGCATTATTGGGATTGAGTTGAATTGCCTGTTTGTAGTCGGTTAACGATCCTTGGAGATCTTGGAGTTTATTGAATTTGAGATAGGCACGATTGCTATAAGCATCTGAGTCATTGGGATCTAGCTGAATGCCCCGATTAAAATCTGCTAACCCACCCTGGATATCTTTGAGTTTATCGGCTTTGAGATAACCACGATTGCTATAGGCACTCCCATAGTTAGGATCGACTTCAATAGCGCGATTGAGATCGGTTAATCCCCCCTGGATGTCTCGTAGTTTGTAATATTTCAAAAAACCACGGTTGTCATAGGCACTAGCCAATTTGGGGTTGAGTGAGATTGCGCGATTGAGATCGGCTAGTCCCCCCTGTGTATCCTGGAGCTTATCGTATTTGAGCGTGCCACGATTGCTGTAGGCTGTGGCATTGTTGGCATCGATCCCAATGGCACGATTGAGATCGGTTAATGCGCCGCGATAATCATTTTTGCGACTTTTTTGTGCTGCCGAGGCAATATAGTCATCCGCTTTTGGCGTAGTGTCTTTAACTATCGGTGCGACTTGTCCACCTAATTCGATACCCATGTTACTGGCTACTGTCGCGAAGCGGTTGATGGGGATGCCGACATTGAATCCGGTCTTTTTCCCTGGTGTTTCACCGTTGCTTTGCTCGCGATCGCCTCTACCGTGGATGGCGACTAGTTCCCCTTCAGTATTCAATACCGGGCCACCACTCATTCCTGGTAGAGTATCGTTACTGTAAATCAGGGAATAACCAGCATCGAATACTTTATTACTATTAGCGGAGACTTTGCCTTCCCTAAATACTAGTACTGATTGAGTCAGGACTCTAGTTGTAGCTGGAAATCCTGCTACATATAAATCAACCCCTGACTCTAGGACATTACAATTCCCCAATTTGGCGGTAGGATAATTGGTCGTAGCTTTAAACTTGACTACTGCCAAATCGATATTTCCTGGAGAGGTACGGATCGAGCTACTGATGACTTGATAGGATCGATCGTCTGGCGTAGTAATTTTATAGTCAACTTTACCTTTGTTTTTGACTACATGAGCGGCGGTGAGGACTGTATATATATCGCCTTGATGTTGCAGGATGACTCCAGAACCTTGACTCTGTGGTTCGGTAATAAGGACGGTGATGGCTTTGGCTGTCCGACTAATTTCGAGCGAAGTCTTAGCAACGGAGATCGTTTGGACGAGGGGAATGGTAGCAGCGATGCCTAATAGTCCTACCCACAACGAGATTTTGGATGACATGAGCAGATAATTATTTCGTGATGGTATTAATATTAGTCTAAATTTATCGAGAGCTTATCGATCGCGATACTGCTATTGTGCCGATCGATGATAGATCGTGTATTATGTCAGCAATGTACCGTCATTAATTGGGTATCTGGATGATATTAAAGATCGATAATCATTGTATTGGGTGAGATCCATTCGCTTAATGCACGATCGCTGGTTAGGTTTAATGGCAGGAGATGGCTATACTGGAATCGATCGCGATGAGCCGATCGAATAACAAGGTAACAGGGGAAAGGTTTAATGTATTAAGCTAATTAGTTTTGATATGAACTTTAAGATTACTCATACGATCGCAATTTCGATCTCGATCGGTCGTTTATTTACTCCAGCAGTTAGAGCTAATGAAGATCTGCAATTGCCCAAAGCCACAACGGTAATTCAAACCGATATCGATGGTAATGGTATTCCCGATTGGATTGTAGCAGCGGTTTGCTTATAGGTTCTGGTTCTGATATAATTTAAAGCTAGATTTAAATGTCCGAATTAACCTCAAAAGGTTAAGGCGAGCGCGTCTTACATAAAAATATACTTCTAAATACAACTATGGATATTCTTACTCTAGGCTGGGTCGCACTATTAGTACTATTTACTTGGTCGATTTCAATGGTTGTTTGGGGTCGTAACGGCTTCTAATCAAACATAAAAATCGCAAATCAGCCCCACCTGTCAAAACCCAGCACCTAGTGTTGGGTTTTGAAGTATGTAACGTCAGCTTCTTTTGTTGGCGCGACTGAAGTTAGGCTACATCGATACTAATTGTCGATAATCTTGTAAAAACTTCTGAATTGCCGGATCTTTTTCAATCAAGATTGCCAGTGCGCCTAATTGTCCACTCGATCGCATTAAGCCAAACAAATCCGATACAAATAACTGTACCCACTCAGCGGTAGCTGCGTGGGCGAGCCAGCGGAAAGCATGATAAGCACGATCGACATCCGCCGCCGCGTGAATCGTCAAACCAGTAGTCGTGGCATAGCGAGCGGAAGGTTCGCTAGGAAAGGGAATGAGATCGCCATTACCTTCTAAGATGGATACCAGATCGGGTAACAGCCGATAAGTGAGGACGAAAGCTTGGAACTCAGCACTAGCAGCCACCCCGATCGCGGGTGCTAAATCCAGACCGCGATCGTGTAAACTACTTGCCATCATCCACGATCGCGGCGAACACCAAGCTGGTTGTTGCGAATCGATTTTGTATAACAAGCTGGGGCGAAAAGATAAAAACGCAATAATTTGCTCGTGAATGCCGTGCCCCATCGCATGAGTCTTAAAGCTCTCAAAATCTGGCTCTACCTGTAAATGCAAAAACCGATTAGCCAGCGGTGCGGGCATGTCAAACACCCCCGCGCGATCTTCCTTACGATTTCCTGCCGCCCATACAAACCACCCGTCAGGGACGATATACGACCCTACACAGCGATCTAAAATCAACTGCTGTGCCATCCCCTGCATGGCTGGCGGAGCCATATTAATTTCATCGAGAAATAAAATCCCGCGTCCTTGTTGGGGTAAAAATTCTGGTGGAAACCACTTGGAAACACCATGTTCGGCAACGGGCAACCCCCGCAGATCGGTTGGAGCCAATTGACTCAAGCGGATATCGATAAATTCGAGTTGATGGGCGATGGCGACTTGTCTGACGATACTAGATTTGCCAATTCCCGGCGCGCCCCAAATCATCGTACTGAGTTGGAGATTATTGGCAATCAGACAATTAAGATAAGTTTTGAGATCGTGGGGATGCATGGGCGCGCAGGTGTTAGTTAGTTAGCAGGGAAGATAAATGGAGCAGATGGGCAAGCATCACCATTTCAATAGTTTGCGTAACTCTTCCCGTAGTTGCGCAGAGGTATGAGCGTTAATGACGAATGAATCGTAAATGAGCCGATCCATTAGGGGGCATTCAGTCCGAGCTGCTACCATTTTGTGCCAAATCAGATCGATCGTTTGACTTGGTGTATTTGGATGGCGAACGATCGCTAAATGTAAGACATGCCAATCTGTCGCTGCTAATTTGCCGAGCGTATCGGCATCTGTCGCGCTCTGTTTTGCCAACCACAAAGATCGAGCTGCCGCGTCACTCGGTGCTAAATTCATCTGGATTAGCAATTGCACTGCGATCTGCGGGTGAAGTGCTATGAGAGTAGCAAATGTCGGATCGCTACTTTGTCCGTATTTACGTAAAATTTGTTCCAGAATCGGCACTGGAGTCTGGAGATTGGTAGCGACAATTTGAGCGACATTGCCACCGATATTGACGATTTGGGCTAAGACATGAGTCGGCGTGTTTGGGTGTGCGGCAACAGCACGGATCAATTCTCGATCTTGTGCGCGAGATTTGCGCGCCAAGTTTTCGAGTAACTCGCCTGGAGTATGGGGATTATAAGCTACCGCCAACCACAGGCTATAGTCTTGTTGATTGACAGCGTATTCCATAAACCGCTTGGGAACTCCTTCGCATTGCAACAAACTAGTCAGTGTAGCGGCGGGAATTTGGGCAACTAGATGGGGCTGCTCGATTTGCAGCAGTTCAAAGATGGGGTTAGCGAGAATGACTTCAGGAAAGTCGATGCCCAATTGCCAGAGCAGATCGAGCGGGGTATTGGGATTGCCTGCAACTAGCTGTCGGAGTTGGCAATCTGCTGCTGTCCCTAACTTGCGTAATAACTGTGGTTGGGTGTTGGGGTTGCTAGCTAGCTGTGCGCTGGAGTCCCCGGCTGTGGGTGGAGGCATTATTGCCGCTACCCGCTCTATATTTCCTTTCATGCTCGATTCACCAATCTCTCGCGTACTCACTCTGAATTAGAGTACCCAATCGATCGGCTAAAGATAGACTCACAGTGCGATCGTTTTGGAGAGAGGTAGTCAAATGGCTTTCCCTTAGTACAAATAGTTACCTTAATCGGGACACACCTAGCACTCAAAATAGGATAACTCCCATGTACAATAGCGATCGGCATCATTTTAGAGAGAGCATACTATTGGATATTATGGGTGAAAACTTAACACAACTACTGGAACCGATCGCCAGTCAATTTCGCGCGCTCGATCTCCCCGAACCGCTGACTCACTGGGGGCATCCCTTCTTTATGAGCATCGTCATGTTTGCAATGGGTGGATATGGTGCTTATGCTGGTTGGAAAGGCAGAGTATTAACCGAGAGCGATCCTAAAGCCGCGATCGTTAGCAAGGCAGAGCATAGTAAAATTATGCCCGTCATGTTCGCTTTTATGGCAATCGGCGCGACTGGTGGTGTCCTATCCCTAGTCATCCAAAAACACGCCGTCATGAGCAGTTCTCACTTCCTGACAGCGATCGTCGTTCTTACCTTACTAGCAATTAACAGCGTTATTTCTAGTACCGGATTTGGTGGAAATAAACCCGAACTCCGCAAAGCCCACGCCTACCTCGGTAGTAGCATTCTCGTAGTGATGATAGTTCACGCGTTGATGGGATTGAAATTGGGCTTGTCGATTTAGAGCGGGGGGGGCGGGGAGACTGGGGGACTGGATAAATTTTAATCCAAAATCCTCCCACACCTCCCACACCTCCCACACCCCCCGCACCCCCATTAGGGTAATATTGTGAAAGCAAAACCGCTGAAGTGGGAAGGGTATTAATAGACAACCCACGATCGGGTGCAAACTACCTATTTTGAGATCGATCGAATGTCTAATCAAGCTGAATTATGGTTTCAACCGTTAATCTGGATGGATTTCCGATTGGCGGTAATCTTTACAGTGCTAATGCCACTGATTCTACTCCTGTGGGCATTCGCTCAAAAAACTATCGTCATCCAGAGCTTATTAATTATCTATTGGCGGGTAGCTAGTTTACTTGCGATCGCGGTATATCTCCAGATTGGCTCGTCACCGCTGAGTTTTATTGCTGGATTTGTCGGGCAAGCATTAATTCCTCTATCGCTGTGGTTTTGGGCGGATATTAACGAAGAAATCAACGATTTACCAGAGCGTCCGCTCAAATTGGGCTTTCTAGCTTGGCGGTGGGCAACTAGCATCTATTGTACCTTGAGCGCGATCGCGGTGATACCCTTTCTATCGTGTGCTGTTAGCGGTACTACCACCGCTTATTGTCAGTCGTGGTTCCAACCATCTTGGCTATATTACAAATTTTTCCATGCCAATTCCAAGCCAGAGTTTCTC
>NZ_JANPLS010000373.1:0-5190 GCF_031422475.1 Chamaesiphon sp. VAR_48_metabat_403 | reverse complement strand
TAACCGACTAAGACAACTTTGCCACCTGCTGGAGCCACAACCGCAGAACCATAGCCGCCTGCATAGTCTAAACCGCGATGGTAATAATCTGTGGCAAACTCGCCATTGTAATAACGGCGTACGCCATAGGGAGAGCTGGTTCTGCCAGCATTAGGGGCGATAAATTTGCCGCTCCAGAGTTTGGTAGAACTGACGGTAGCTTTAAAAGCGGCTACTTGCTTGAGTTCTAATGCTGTTGCTTCAACTCCAGACTTACCAGGAGAGAAGTTGATGCGTTGGATGGCAAATTTGCGGTTGGCGACGGGAAATTTAATGGTAATCGTACCAGTATTATCCGAGATTATTGCTTCACGATCGCCTGGTTTTTCGAGTGGAGTAGTCGGAATCATGGCGCGAAATCGCTCTTTACCCACGTTAAAGGCTGGGTAAGTTTTGGTGCCAACTTTCACTGTTGGGAGTGTCGTCTGAGTAGCTGGCGGGATAGATTGACTGGGAGCGGTGCTGATATTTACGACAACTGTTTCTCCTAAGCGAGGACTCGCAGGTGTAAAGATAGCACTCAGGGGGCCGCCAGCAGCTTGCACAGCCGACCATAGCACGATCGCGAGACTTATGCCACCTAGTAAGATCGATCGCCAGTTACGGCGGGTTGAGGCATAAAGTAACGGAAAAGATTGATTCATAAGGTAGATGGGAGTGAGAAGTAAGAAGTAAGAAGTACGGAATTCCTACAAATTTGTAGGCTGGGTAGAGCAAGGCGTTGGTGTAGCCTATCGAAACGAGACAACCCAACATTTCTAGTGCGTTGGTTTTTTCACTCTACCCGACCTTCGCAAATTATTGAATTCTCCTTTCTAAGCATTAAGTATCGATCGATCTTGGAGCTGTTCCCACAGACTTGCAAAACTCGGTATCCTAGAAGTTAACTTACATTAAGTTAATTTAAAAAATTTTCATAATCATAAAAATCTAGTGTTAGAAGATTTTCGCTTGATTGTAGATTTGGTCTCGATCCTGGCAGCGGCGGCTGTGGGGGGGATTATTGCGGGTTTAGCCAAACAACCCGCACTACTAGGTTACATCGTTGGTGGGGCGATCGTCGGCCCGACGGGGTTGGGACTGATTAAGGAGTTGATTCAAGTCGAGACTTTAGCACAGTTCGGTGCAGCTTTTTTACTGTTTGCTTTGGGGGTGGAATTTTCATTCTCTGAGCTAAGGAAGGTGCAGAAAATTAGTTTGGGTGGCGGTGGTTTACAAATTCTGCTGACTATTTTAGTGACGACGCTTGTCTCTATTAGTGTGGGATGGGTGTCAACGCCACAGCAAGGGGTATTTTTAGGCGCGATTTTATCTCTATCTTCGACGGCGGTGGTGTTGAAATCGTTAATGGAATCTAATGAAACTGCAACGCCGCACGGGCAGGTAATGTTGGGGATTTTGGTAGTCCAAGATTTAGCGTTGGGGTTGATGTTGGCGGTATTACCCGCACTCGATCGACCGCCTGCGGAAATTGGCATTGCGGTATTATATGCAGTAATTAAAATCGGTTTATTTGCGCTCGGAGCGACGGCTACTGGAATTTGGGTAATCCCTCGGTTATTGCGGCTACTCGCCAGTACCGAGAGTCGGGAATTATTCCTATTGGGCATCGTCACGCTCTGTTTGGGGATCGCGCTAATTACCGAACATTTAGGTCTATCCATCGAAATGGGGGCTTTCGTCGCTGGTTTAATGATTTCTGAGGCAGAGTACGCCGACCAGACTTTAGCCTACGTGGAGCCGATTAGAGACGTATTTGCGGCGTTATTTTTCGCCGCGATCGGCATGTTGATCGATCCGTTATTTTTATGGAATAATTTGGATCTGATTCTCGGACTAGTATCGATCGTCTTTATCGGTAAATTTGCGATTATTACGCCACTAGTTAAGTTGTTTGGCTATCCGCTGCAAACTGCGCTGATTGCGGGTTTGGGCTTGGCACAAATCGGTGAATTTTCGTTCGTACTCGCTAGTGAAGGGCGCAATTTAGGTTTAGTCTCGAAGCGGGTATATTTACTATTACTAGGGACGACGGCGGTAACTTTGGTCGTCACGCCATTTATATTGCGCTTAATTCCCAGTTTATTTAATTGGATCGAAACCGTCCCGGCTCTAAATCGCTGGTTCCAGCCTGGAGAGCCACCGCTAGAAGTTTCCGAACACGTCCCGCTCGAACCGCCGATTGTGATTTGCGGTTACGGACGCACGGGACAAAATTTGGCGACACTCCTCGCCGAGCAGAAGGTTCCAGTAGTAGTCGTGGATCAGTCGGAAGCGGCGATTCAGCAACTCCGAGAAGCGGGAACTCCCTATATTTATGGTAACGCTGTCAGTATCCCAGTATTGACCAGAGCGGGACTCGATCGAGCGCGCGCGATGGTAATTGCTTTACCAGATGCCATGAGTACGCGCCTATGTCTCAAACACGCGCTAGAAATCTCGCCCGATCTCGATATTGTCGTGCGGGCAAATCAATATCAGGATATCGAATTACTCTATCAATTAGGCGGTAGCGAAGTCGTCCAGCCAGAATTTGAAGCCAGTCTAGAAATGGCATCGCATCTATTTGTCAAAATTGGCTTACCAACGGTACAGATTCAACGTCAAGTCACATCCGTCCGTAATTCGCATTATATGAAATTGCGTCCTGAAGGTACGATCGGTCAAGTGTCTCAAGATATTCGCGCCGCTACCTTAGGGATGAATCGACGTTGGTATCGATTGTCATTGACTTCGCCATTATTGGGTAATTCGATCGCGAGTGCCAATATTCGCACCCTGACTGGAGCGACAATCGTCGCAATTCAACGGGAAAATGGTACCCAAATCGACTATCCCAACGGGGGAACGACATTCCAACTCGGCGATAGTTGTTTGGTCATCGGTTCGGTGGAAGAACAAACCGTTTTCGATCGACTCACCAAAGGCGAACTCACGATTCCCGTACTCCCAATTCTGGAGATCGAGCTAATTTCCGAAGCAGTTGTCGAGAAGTAACGTCAGTTGCTAGGTATCGTCTGTTTCCGCAATTCTCGTTATGAAAATTGAGACCGGATCTGATGCTGGTTTTTAAAAACAAAACTGCTACAATTCGCATTCTGTCGTCAAAGATCGCTTCAATTTTCGCGATCGAATCATGAGAATTACCGATCGGGCTACTAATTACTGATACTGCATATAAGCGATCGCCTGACGATATATTAGTGTTTTGCGATCGTTAGCGTCGGTAAAGAAGACACAATCAGGATCTTGCCAAACAATTCTGCCGATAAAGACATCGCCAGTCAATAATTTAATTGACACCTCGATTTTGTCTTTAATCGATCCTTGAATTTGTCGGGTACTGGGTAAATTAATATCGAGTTCGGGCATATTCTAACGTGGGTAGAGGATAGTTTAGGGAATCGAGAGCGACAGGAGTGTAGATAATCGATGTAGATGTGGATATTAACTCAAGTAGCTAGTTATCGCCTGAGTATGTTTCGTCGCTCGGTGGCTGAAATTTCAGCCACCGAGCTGACTTATTTATCGATTGCAGAATAAGTGCAATTCGATTTTCCTAGCATCGCGCTGGGGCGATTTGCACAGAGCAGTCACCAGACAACCATCTGTTGTCCCCCTTGCTAGAATTATTATGCCCACTCCGAACGAGCTTTTTCGCAAGCCCGTTGTCGGAGCCTCTTGCGAAAGAGAATCGATTTTCACTTGGGAGCAACCAGATTTTATGCGCCTGTTTTACAAATCGGAGTTAGGAACCGCCCGATCGAGCATTGCCATCGTTGCAATTAGTCTACTCTGTTGGGGCGCAATTAACGATCGGCTGCTTGCCAAACCAACATCTCCCCAGCCAAAAACTAGCACCTCACAACCGCTCCCGGCACTAGACACCCTTATCGTACCAGGAAAACGGGTCGGTGCGATTACAGCCAAGAGTACATTCGCAGATCTGGTTAAAATCTATGGCAAACAACGCTTATCATCTAAAAAATTCTATGGGGCAGAAGGTCAAGTCGAATTACCTGCTACGCTAATTAAATTGGGAAACAATCGATCGCTGACAGTGGTGTGGAAAAATGCCAAAAAACTCACCCCCTTCCAAGTAATTATCGACGATCCGACCTGGAAAACAGCCGAGGGTATTGGTGTGAGTGCGAGTTTAAGTAAGTTACGCCAAATTTTGGGAGAGTTTAAAATTACTGGATTAGGTTGGGATTATGGCAATCAAGTTATAAATCTTTCTCCAGCCATGCAAGCTAAGTATAATGGAATGGGTATTACTGTCGATGCCGATCGAGCCGCAGCCAAAAAGTTTCCCGCCGATTTTCGCGCCGTATCGGGAGATAGTGTCACACCCGCAGCCAGCGATCCCCGCTGGAAATCTTTAAAAATGAGAGTCTCCCGTTTAAGTGTCAGTTTCCCTGAAATTCGATCTCCTAAAACCAGAACTTAGTCTCGATCGTCCGATCCATCTACCAATTTCTCAATTACTTCGATCGTGACGACACCAGAAATTCTTGCTTTATTCACACAAGTTACCACCGATTTACTCTGGTCGAGCGAATCGGATTATCCATTTGAAATAGTCACTTGGGAACGCGGTGAGGATTTAGATCCGACTGCGTTATTTAATAAGTTAGCAAAATCGAACGATGCAATTGAGACGATAACTCTTGCCGATTTTTTTGCTCCCGCGCTGAAAGTTGAAGGTTGGTATGAGTCAGATGAATTAGCACTGGTAAATCGCTATACAGATTTATTCCACGCGATCGAGTCTAATTTATCCGATGTGAAAGTTTTCCGAGTAGGGGAAGTTGAAATCGCGATTTATATCATCGGTAAAACTTTTTCTGGGGATATCATTGGATTGAGAACTGATGTAGTGGAGACATAATCTGTGCGATCTACGATCGAGTTAAAGTGACCCCAATCCTTGGCTCTTCCGGCTCTCTCGCCTTACACAGGGGCTACGGTGTACACACAAGTCTGAATAAAAGCGAAAACCCTAGACAGCCCCCTTTATTAAGGGTTGGGCAGGGTGGTTTCATACAAGAAAAGAAAAATACTGACAGAAAAATGAGGATAGACTGAATTACCTCGCAAAGGAAATTAGTCAAAATGATCCTCATAGAACAATTAAAGCAAATCCCCGAC
>NZ_JANPLS010000372.1:0-2716 GCF_031422475.1 Chamaesiphon sp. VAR_48_metabat_403 | reverse complement strand
CACGTTCGCCGACTTTGGTGTTGTAGCCATCTGGTAACTCCATAATAAAATCGTGTGCGGCGGCTACTTTAGCTGCGGCAATTACATCTTCAGAGGTCGCATCGGGGTTGGTGAGGGCAATATTTTCTTGAACGGTACCGCTAAATAGGAGGGTATCTTGTAGTACCATGCCGATTTGTTGACGGTAGGAGTACAGCTCTGTTTTGGTAATATCATACTTGTCGATGACAATTCGCCCAGAGTTAATTTGATACAAACGGGGCATTAATTTCATCAGGGTACTTTTACCCGAACCGCTCAAACCCACAATGCCGACAAATTGTCCGGCTTGAAATTCTGCACTGAGATTATTTAACTGATTAACGCTACTACCGGGAAAACTAAAAGTGAGATTTTCGATTTTGACATGACCCTGAATTGGGGGCATGGTGATATTGTTGATGTTATCGGCATCGACTTCTTGGGGCGTATCGAGAATATCGCTCAAGCGTTCGAGTGAGAGGGCGGTTTCTTGGAAATTTTGCCACAATTGCACCAGGCGCAGCAATGGTTGAGTGGTATAACCAGCAATAATGCGGAAGGCAATTAATTCGCCGAGGGTGAGTTGTTTGGCTAAGACTAAATAGGTACCCACCCAGAGTAGGAGCAATCCAGAAAATTTGTTGAGGAAGCTACTAATCGAACCTGCGGTGTTCGATGTGAGGGCGGTTTTAAATCCCGCACTGACATAGCGGGCGTATTTAGCTTGCCATTGCCAACGCGATCGCAGTTCGATATTCTGAGCTTTAATGGTTTGAATGCCACCGATGACTTCGACTAGATAAGATTGCGATTCAGCGTTGCGCTCGGCTTTAGTCCGCAGTTGTCCGCGCACGATCGGTGAGACAATCCAAGTGAGTAAAATAAATGCGGGGAGTGTGGCTAAAGCAATAATTGTCAGCAGCCAACTATAAGCCAGCATTACGCCGATATATACTACCGAAAAGATGGCATCGAGAACGACGGTTAAAGCGGTACCTGTCAGGAATTGACGGATGTTTTCAAGTTCGTTAATCCGGGTGGCTAATTCGCCGACGGGACGTTTTTCAAAATATTTGAGCGGTAGTCTAAATAAATGGTCGATAATTTCCGCGCCCAGGCTAAGATCGATCCGGTTGGTGGTATCGACAAATAGATTAGTCCGCAGGGTGGTTAAAATGCCTTCGACGATCGCCAGTACGATTAATAAGGTACCAAAGGTATTCAGGCTGGTGATGCTATTGCCATTAATAACTTTATCGATAATTAACTGCGTCAGCAGCGGGTTAGCCAGCCCAAATACTTGCACGAATAGCGACGCGATTAAAACTTCGATTAATACGCCCTTATGTTTCTGGATAGCCGGAATAAACCACTTAATCCCAAATTTTTCTACCGGAGTATCCTTGCTGCGTTGGAGTAATAATACCTCGCCGACATCGCCCCATAATTCGGCAAAGGTGGTATGTTTTAACCGCCGCAGCCCCGATTCAGGAATGCCCAAAGTCAGCTCTTTGGGTGTAATCTGATAAACGATCGCAAAACTATCTTGCCACGGAATCAAGATCGGAGTCTGAAGTTTCCCGACAGCGGTGGCAGGAATTTTCACCATCTGGGAATTGATACCGAGCATTTCGGCGATCGCACCGCACAGTTGCAGTGGTACGCTACCACTACTACCAATCTGATTTTTTAATAATCGACTAACCACATCCGGGCGAAACGGAACTTTAAGATATTTGCACAGCATCTTTAAGCAAGCTGTCGTTCCATCTAACGCGCCTCTGCCCTTAAAGATCGGGTACCTGACTCGCTTGCCAGTGGGGGAATCGTTGTCGATTTCTTCGCCCCCTACGGGTCGATCTGGCGCGTAGGGAATCCCCAGTCCAGTCGGCGAAAAGTCACTCACCCCAGTTGAAAAACCCGTACTCAGATCGCCCGTCATGCCATCTAAAACGGCTAGCTGCGGTACGCCCACCAAGCGCGCGATCTGTGGCTTGCTAATTGTTAACACCGAATTAGCGGGATAATCTAAAGGATCGATACAACTCCCCACCGGATGACCGCTAATTTCGCCGCTGCTCACCAACCAACTGCGATCTGGATCTAGTTCTGAAACTCGTAATTTACCAGGCGCGAGATTGAGAATATTAGTTTGTGGGGCGAGTTTGAGCGCGAATTCGCGCAGATCTTTAGCTCCAAACGATCGCAACAGCAAATCGCTATCTGGACGATCTTGGAGCTGTTGAGCGACCAGATCGTAAACTTCGTTCGTCGGCGTACCATAGTAAAATAATGCCTCTAATTGCGGCGTGCGATCGATTAACGCCTGAAAATAATCGACCGGGATATTAATACACACCGCTTCAGTCGAGGCGATGGCTGTCTCGCACGGTCGATTTCGCACGATTCCCGCCCAGCCTAATATTTCGCCCTTTTCCAACAGTTGCAGCGTCGTCGGTGTCTGGTGTTGCGGATGATAAGCAAGTAACCTAATCTGACCTGAAAAGACAATAATAATCTCTCCTGGCATCTGCTCCCGCATCAGCACTGTCTGTCCCATCCGATAGCGGGTAAACTCCGATTTGTCGGCTAAATCTGCCAATTCTGCCTTTGATAATTGAGCAAAAGGCAAGAGATTGGCGAAGAAGTCGTGGATTTTAGGATGTGTGGAGGTCATTGGGAGCGGGCGGGTGGG
>NZ_JANPLS010000371.1:0-14246 GCF_031422475.1 Chamaesiphon sp. VAR_48_metabat_403 | reverse complement strand
GCTAAAATAATAATTAAGCCGATCGAGATTGCAATAAAAAATATTCTCACGCCCCATAGAGACATGATAATGCGTTCGAGTGCTTCGAGTAAATTGCCATTGTTATACTTTTTAATGCCGACAACAAAACTCATCCCCAATAATAGATAAGTACTCCAACAAAAGATCGACGACTTTGGCTTGTTAAACAGAAAAAAACTTAATGTTAGCGGCACTAATGCCAAAAAGCTATTCCAGGCAATCCGACCGAGATCTTCGGCAATAAAGCGAATGACTGGATCGATCTCAATCGGAATTTGGGATAAAAGCATGGTTTTTAATGTAGCTCAAAAATCATTGATAAGATTGTGCTTACCTCTAGAATGTGAGTAGTAGGGGCAATTCATGAATTGCCCCTACTACTCACATTCTAGCTATAGTCGAGATATAACGATCGAATCAAATTAATTACCAGAATATATTTATTCAATAATCTCAGACATAATTTCAACTAAATTTTGATAGTTAGGAAAAACACACTTGGCTCCAGTAGCAATTAAATCGGCAACTCGTTCGCCTGTAACGATGCCGATGAAATGATAATTTAACTGTTTTGATGCAATTCCATCCCACACCCCATCACCGATGTACGTTACGGTTTGAAATTGAGATTGTCGATAGAATACCAATGTGCGATCGTAAGCACACTGCATAATATCGACACGCGCACGCGCATCGTCAGAGCAAGCCATCGGAATGACGATGTTATCTAATCTTACTTGTTGAAGTTTAAACTGTGCCGTTTGTTTCCACGCACCAGTAGCAATCGCGTTGGCGGAGCCTCTCTGAAAGAGAATCGCATAATCGGGATCTGCATTCAGTCTATCTAAAATCTCGCTAGCTCCAGCGATCGATTGTAAGGGTTTGTGGCTGACTGCAATTATTAATAGTTCTAAAAATCGCTGTTGATAATCGCCAAGTTCTCCAGGTGTCGGATTGCGCCCTAATTCTGTTTGGCATAGAGTTTGTAAAATCCCGGCATCGGTAATATGCGGATAATTGCCCCAATTACGATCGATCTTATCGAGATCGAAGCCAAACACATCTACTAGGGCTTGTAAATAGCACTGGGAATCGATCGCATTGCTATCGACCAAAGTACCATCTAAATCGAACATAATTAGGTGCATTGATTTTTATCTGTCAACTGTCAACTAATCTAACACCGTTTATTTTTGAGCCGTGCAGGAATGCCTAAAGCTACGCCAGTATAGAGCCTGTCAAATTCGCGATCGAAATGTGCGGCGACGGTAGGATTATTTTGGATGACGAGTAAAGTTTCATCATTACTATAATTGGCGGCATTCGACCAATTATGCGAACCTGTAATCACAGTCTGTCGATCGATTATCGCAAATTTGTGGTGGAGTAAATCGCCAGTCGGCAAAGTTGGTACGCCAATTGTCGCCAACGGCTGAGAATTACTCGTCGCCGCACAAACATTACCTTCAGGCACACCCATTAGTGTCAAACCCGAACTATACTCGCGATAGGCAAACTGTCGATCGATCAGCCCGCGTACCTTGACACCACGCTGCGATTGGGTTTGGAGAATAGTGCCCAATCCTGGCTCGGAAAAGACAAATAATGCAAAATCGACTTGTTGTTGGCTGGTACTGAGTAACTTCCCGATCGAGCCATTAGCACTATCATCCCACGCCTGTTGCTTGGAAGTGGGCGAAAATTGCACCAGGACGCGCGTTTTACCTACAAATACTTCAAATGGTAAACGTGCTGGTTTGCGTGCCTTAAACTGGCTAATTTGATTGCCTGCGGTGCCATCGCCCCACATCAGGTTAAACTCGGTTGTAAATGCGGTGGCTAGTTGATTACTTTCGATCTGCACCAGATTATTCTGATTGCCCTCACTGTCTGGGCGACTCAAATCGCCATAGATATCGCTCATCGTCCAATTTGCCGAAGTGACGATGGTTTGATGCCCATCTACCACCATAAATTTATGGTGCATTAATCCACTCCCGCGCGAACTATCAGCAGTATCGTCGAGGATCGGAATTTTGGCATTCCGCAGGATAACTAGCGCGTCGCGTTGGCTAATCTCCGCAGGCGAGAGCGTACCATTTCCATCGATATCTACTAATTTCTGAAACTCCCGATAACGATCTCGTTCCCTAGTTGTCAAACCCTCTACATCGGCAGTTGTCAACTCACTGAGCGGACGGCTATAATTGTGTTCTAAAATTACCCTAATTTTGATTCCCGCTTGAGATTTTACCGCCAGAGCTTGGGCGATATTTGGTAATTGAAACTCTTGTACTGCAATGTCAATACTCGATTGTGATGAATCGATCGCAGCAATTAACTTAGCTGCTAAATCTACACCCAGTCTAGTTTTTTGACGATAAGATTCGGTAAAATTTGCCGACCGATCGTGGTTGAAATAGACATGGATCGATTCATCTTGGGGCAGTGGTGGCAGTTGGGCGGGAATTGTCGATCTCGATCGAAAGAACCACCAATATCCACAAAAAAAGATAACACCGATGCTTCCAAGAGCTAAACTAAATAAGAGAGAGGAGTGAAACTTGCCAGAAATCTGGCTAAATCGTCGAAATTTCAAGAGGAAACTCAAAAATTATGAATGATAAATGATGACTTAATAGCTAGGTACTATTAATTTAGCAATGATGGCAAGCTGCCTCGATCGCAGAGACACTTAAATTCATTGTATCATTTATTACTCAACCATTGTTGACGATCGCTGACAGAGTGCAAATCCACCTCTAAACTTAGAGATTGGAGCGTCTTGCATCTGGCTGTGCTAGTTGCGCTCATCTGAGCCGACTAACAGCGTTCGTTGTGGTTGCTCCATTTGTAGCAACCAAGCTAATGGCAGACATGACGATAATGTTTGCTAGCATAGAATCGTATTTCGATCTTAATTGGTTTTACCAAACGTGAGATCGATACCATTGTTTAAATTTCCATGCAGATAACTAGTAACTGCTTACTTACCATTTTTACCAACTACATTAGACATCGAGGTATATATCATGAGCAGACGCAGAAAAATGTTTCAATGCGGTCATAAAGGTTACGGGCAAATTTGTCATCGCTGCCTCCAAGAAGAGGTAGATGTCAATGAAAAGAAAGAGAAAAAACGAACATGGCATGATAGCTTTGCATTCGATCCGATCGATCTCAAAAGCTTACCATCGCATGTAGTTTTAAAAGCAAGAAATATTATTATTGGGTTACAAGATCGCCGAAACTATCGAGAATTTGGTGGTAAAAGGCTGCGCCACAACCGATTAGTCATTAGCATTCCCGTGACTCGCAATTATCGGATGTTGTGTTTCGAGCAAGATGGTATTCTTCAACCGAAAGAAGTGTTGTCGCATGAAGATTATAATATCTGTAAGCCAGGTAGCTAGATGGCTTCAAGCATCTAGATCGTAAAATTTGCCCCCAAAATCGCCCGAACAATTATTAGCAATTCCAGCCATGCAGATTTATCTAGATTATAGCGCAACTACACCAATGCGCGCTGAAGCGATCGCGACGGTACACAGAGTTCTCACTTCAGAATGGGGCAACCCTTCGAGCATCCACCAATGGGGCGAACGCGCTTCTACGGCGATCGAACAAGCGAGATTTCAAGTAGCAGCATTAATTAATGCTAATCCGGACGCGATCGCTTTTACATCTGGAGGAACTGAAGCTAATAATCAGGCGATAATGGGGGTGACAAATTTATATGCAACCCCGCAACATTTGGTCATTTCTAGTGTCGAACATTCATCGATCGACGCACCAGCACGGTGGTTAGAAAGTAGAGGGTGGCAAGTAACTAGATTGCCAGTCGATCTCGCAGGGCGAATCGATCCCCAAGATCTCGCTGCGGCAATTCGTCCGAATACCGTTCTGGTATCGATAATTTATGGTCAAAGTGAAGTCGGCACCATTCAACCGATCGCCGAATTAGCCGCTATTTGCCAACAGTATCGAGTTTACTTTCATACCGATGCCGTCCAAGCTGCTGGTAGAGTGGAAATCGATGTTCGCGCACTGGGGATCGATCTACTCTCGATCTCCAGTCACAAGCTATATGGCCCCCAAGGTACGGGCGCGCTCTATATCCGTCCGGGCTTAGAACTAGTGCCTCTCCTGGCTGGTGGCGGCCAAGAAATGGGCTGGCGATCTGGTACTCAATCAGTACCCCAAATCGCCGGATTTGGCGTAGCAGCAGAGCTAGCCAGCGAAGAATTAGCTGCCGAAAATAATAGACTAATTAATTTGCGCGATCGCTTATTCGATCTTTTATCGGGATGTCCGATTTTAATCCCGACCGGGGATCGCTTGCATCGTCTCCCTCATCACCTCAGTTTTTGTCTGCAACTCCCCGATTGTCATAGCATGGCAAATATTACTGGTAAAACGATCGTCCGTCAACTCAATCTCGCTGGCATCGGCATCAGTTCTGGAGCCGCTTGTACCAGTGGCAAACTTAATCCCAGCCCGATTCTATTGGCGATGGGATATACCCAAACCGAAGCAGTACGCGGAATTCGCATCACACTCGGCAAAGCCACCACCGTCGCCGATATCGACTGGACGGCAATGGTATTAAAGCAAATTATCGCCCGCCAAATTCCTCAATTAGCTTGTGTATAAGGGGATAGTGAATAGTGAATAGGCATTGGAACACAGTTCCAAGTTACACCCCCCACACTCCCCGCTCCCCGCTCCTAACTCCCCTCTTGCAGCCAAATCTGGAATAATTCATCGAGCAGGCGTTGGCGCATTGATTCGTCTAGTTGGGCGGGAATAATTTTTTCGGGACGCACGATAACGTACCATTCTTCTAGGTGCATCGGCGGGCAAACCTGTCCTAATGGTTGAGTTGAAATTGCTTGCGAGATCGCGGGATGCGGTACGCTAATCTCGACAGGGCCGATCTTTCCGCCAGTTTGAGCCTCAGCACCTTGAGAATACTCAGTAGCAAGCTGGGCAAAAGTTTGTTCGCCAGCGATCGATCTAAAATAGATTTCTTGGGCGATGCCCAGATCCTTATTCCGAATTAACGAATAGACGACGCGATCTAATTGTCCTTTGCGTTTGAGAAAATGGGCGTTAATTCGATCGCCCCAATTTGTTTGCTTGAATTTTTCAATTTTAAACTGACGGATCGTAATGTCGGCTAATTGTTGCCGATCTAAGTAGTGAAAATCGAGCCAATGTTGGAGCCGCTCTTCTGTTGTCAATCGTTCGCGATCGTAGAATTGTTTGAGAGCTAGTATTCGATCGTCATCGCTATATTCAATATCGACAATCGCCCGATCGATCTTTAATTCGCGGACTATCCCTGGTAGCAGTTGATATCTTTTTAATAGGGATACCAGTTCCGCTGGTGGTATTTGGAAGTTTCCAATCTGCTCGAATTCAGTCATGGTAGTTCGCAATCAGCAGTAGATAATACCATTTTGGATTTTGGAAACTCTAGCTGTATATGGATCTGAGGCTGAGGCTGTTGGGTTTCGCCTTGCTCTACCCAACCTACTACTACTCCTTATTCCCCTATCCCTCCGCTTTCTGTTCTAATCCAAACCCGACTAAATCGATTTCTGTTGGCACCGCCCCAGGTTCGGGACGGCGATAGGTAACGATCGTTCGTAGTCGCGAGTGGGTATTTATCAGTTGCAGCCGATCGACCGCTACCGATCGACTATAGTATGTAACTAATTCTAGCGTTTGCCGCGTGGGTTGATAAGTAAATCGACCCGTAATCGCCCCAGATTCAGAATACCCTTCATCTCGCAGATATAGACCCCGCACTAGTTCGGGACTATCGGGGATTTCGGCAACTAGCGGTAAAGCTGGTGCGAGTGGATCGATCTGTAATAGATCGGGTAAACTAATAGCTCGATCGGGTACAAATAGAGCCTTGAGATTCATTGCTACTCGCTCTCCCTTCTCTGAAACCGTGTTGAAGCCGATTCTAAATCCCGGAAATCGATCGACATCTACCGATGCAGCCATACAGCCGACTGGTAGAAAAGCTGAAGAAATTCGATCTTTTTCCACAGATTCTAATCCAGCTACGTTAAATTCAGTGTAAGAGCGTTCCACCTCGTTATGGCGTGGATAATGATACGTTCGCTCGGTTTTCCAATTACCGATACAAGCTGAAAAAAAGTCTTGAATTTCTAGCATTTTTTTAGCAATTATTTCAATATTGACCTGCGATTCTCAGGTGGCGCAGCTCCGTTAACGATCGATCGGAATTATTATTTTAGCAAAGTTATCACAGATCGGTCGGATCTACTCGTTATGCAAATTGCGCTTGCGGTAATGTGCTAACGAAGATTTAACGATTCGATTTGCCTCCAAATCGCCGATCGATTTTTGAGTACGGTCGTTATCTCGATTGAAGTTAATTAAAATTAGTGACATAATAATCGATATTTACTAGCGATAGTTTAAATCTAGTTCCATAATTAATTAATAATTAAGATTGTAATACTTATCAAAAGTTAAATAATTCAGCAATAAGTCAACAAATCTCGATTTAGTACCTAAAATCGGTGGAGGTTATCATAAGGTAAAAGATGGAATCAATCCAACAACAGATTAGTATATTGACCCGGAAAGTCGATCGAGTCTATCAAATTATCGATCGATTGAATCAGCACGTCTTTGAGACGCTCGATACCCAGACAGTTGGTGGGGAAGAAACCTCGATTAGACATCCGCTCAATCGCGAAAATCCCGCACTCGTAAATAGCGAATCGCAGCGGATTGCTTCACCAGCATCTAGCTATCGTCGCTATGGATATGGAGATTACTTTGGCAGTTCCAACTACGATCGCGGTGATGAATCGGTAATTGCCCAACAGGATGTTTTGATCGATAGTAGCGGTGTCGAGATCGGTCATCACCAGATTAAAGAACAAGATTTATCACCTCAAGTTCAAATTCAGCGACTCACCGCTCAATTGACTGCTGCTTACAACCGGATTGCGGCATTGGAAGAACAGTTATTAGCCAAGCGATGGAAGTAGTTGTGCTGCTGAATCGGATCTCGTGCCATTTGCCCAAAATTGGTGATAGCTGCCAAAATTTGTGGTTTGCCAAGGCCGCATTGTTGCCACTCGTTTAAAACTAGCTCTTGTCATCCACGGAGGTTCACTGGTATAAAATAAATAGGTGTATTAATCTTGTCTAGATGTCTAAACAGATTGCCAGCCCAAGTTATACTCAGTAGCACTAAGACGCACAACTCAATTGCAGCGGATAATGCACTAAATATTTGGGTTAGTATTACCGCAAATTTGTAATCTGTTATATACAATTGAAGCTTCGATGAATAAACAAATTTTAGTTACTGGTGGTGCTGGTTATATCGGTTCTCACACGATCTCCCAATTGGGTCGAGCTGGCTACGAAATCATCATCTACGACAATCTTTCAACAGGTACTACCAGTGCGATAACCTCTGGTAAGCTAGTTTTGGGCGACTTAGCCGATCGACAACAGCTAGAGCGAGTCTTTGCCGAACACAATTTTGAGGCAGTTTTACACTTTGCTGCCAGTATTTCCGTCCCAGAGTCGGTCGTTAAGCCGCTGGCTTATTACAGCAACAATACAGCTAACACCCTCAATTTGCTCCACTGTTGCGAACGTTTTGGGGTAAACAAATTTATTTTTTCGAGTACGGCGGCAGTATATGGACAGCCAACTGTCAACCCGATTACCGAAGCGACGATCCCAGAACCGCTCAATCCCTACGGTAGTTCTAAATTGATGAGCGAGCGGCTGATTAGAGACTATGCGATCGCGAACACCGATTTTAAATATGTCATTCTCCGATATTTTAATGTAGCTGGAGCCGAAATTAGCGGTAACTTAGGACAATCTGGCAAGAAAGCCACTCACCTAATTAAAGTAGCTTGCGATGCCGCTTTAGGTAGACGAGACAATGTGAGTATCTTTGGTACTGATTTTGATACTCCCGATGGTACGGGCATTCGCGACTATATTCATGTTGACGATCTCGCGCGCGCGCATGTAGATGCACTGATTTATCTCGATGGAGATCGAGCTTTGAGTCAGATTCTTAATTGTGGCTACGGACAAGGTTACAGCGTCCGCCAAGTCATCGAAAAAGTCAAAGAGATTTCTGGCGTAGATTTTACCGTCATCGAAGCCGAACGTCGCGCTGGCGACCCCGCTTGCGTGATTGCCGCTGCCGAACGCATTACCCAAACGCTAGGCTGGCAACCGCAGTATAACGATCTCGATACTATCGTCCGCACGTCTTTAGCCTGGGAAAAAAAGTCGTCTGGTAGCGAACTACATCTTAAAGAACTAGTTACGTAACCCAAGTTTCTGGTTGAGAATATTTGCTACGTTCATCACCCGCCCGCGACTAAAGTGCGGGCTAGCTAGTGGCTCAAGTCCACTGAAGTGGACTGTCAAATTCTTCAGTCCACTTCAGTGGACTTTGGCTATTAGCCTGGGGATTCATCCCCAGGTGGTGCCCAAACGAAGCTAGTAACCTTTGAGTGAGATCCTTATCCCGTTGGCGGAGCCTCTGCATAAGGAGAAACTGGCGTTAATTATGTACTGGTGCAAAATGTGAGTTGTTAGATTCCTTGGGAACTCTACCCAAGGTTGGTAGCCGCAATTTCAGCATTTTGAATCGCCATTAATTCCTGAATTCCAGTATCGGCGAGATCCAGCAATTCATTCAGGTGCTGGCGGCTAAAACTCCCTGATTCTGCCGTCCCTTGGACTTCAATTAATTCCCGATTGTCGGTCATCACGACATTAAAATCGACATCAGCCGCGACATCTTCTGGATAGTCCAAATCTAAAAACGCGCTGCCAGCAACTAACCCCACCGATACCGCTGCAACTTGACGGACGAGCGGAGATCGACTCAATTCTCCACGCTCGATCAGCCGATGGATGGCTTGCGACAATGCTACATATCCGCCAGTTATTGCCGTCGTGCGGGTGCCTGCATCTGCTTGGAGGACATCTGCATCGACAAGGATTGTTTTCTCTCCCAGGATGGCAAAATCGAGGGTCGATCGCAAACTCCGTCCGATGAGTCTTTGAATTTCTTGCGTACGTCCTGATAATTTCATCAGTTCGCGATCGTGCCGTTTGGGTGTCGCACCCGGTAGCATCCGGTATTCGGCAGTCAGCCAGCCAGTTCCCGTTCCCGCTAAAAATTTGGGTACGCCATCTGTTATCGTGACGGTACATAAAACCTGAGTATCGCCGCAGCGGGTCAATACAGAACTAGTGGCAAATTTGGTAAAGTCGCTGTGGAAGCTGACTTGACGCAATTCATTCGGTTGGCGGTCTTGGCGTTGCATTTAGAATTTGGTGAGGATGAAGATCGGAAACCAGCCCGATCCGCCAGCTAGATAAGTACTACTTGACCGATCGCATATTTAGTGTTTCACTGGATGAACGCACGGAACGAAACACTATATATTGTCTACTATAGACTGCCGAGCGGACAGGAATCGCCTGTAAGGGCAGACCTTTTGAATGAAATGCGGCTCATTTTACGTTGAATATGATTGCACAACTAAATAGTCATCCAGAAAATCCTGCGCTCGATCGTAACACTTCACTTCAGACTTATTCTGCACTACTTCACAAACAAATCGAGATTGTCGATACACCTGCCGATCGATTTTGTACTGAAATAGTCGCCGATGCACTCAAGCTTGCCAGCAAAGGACAACGAGTTTTAATCGTCCAATTGCTCAAGGGTGGAATTTGGCAAGGACACGATCGCATTGTCAATCTGGCTCAAAATCTAGATTGGATTCGGTGTAATTTAATTCGGAATATTTCGATCTCCGATTTAAACGATCTAGAATTACATAATTTCGAGCAGTTATGGAAACACGTTCGCAATGTCGCCAGACCTTCTCCGATCGATGATACTATTGCCAGTGAATATTCCTTAGTGATTTTGGACGATCTGAGTCTAGCGATCGAGTTGGGTTTAATTAGTATCGAAGCAGCGATCGATTTTCTCACCAAGCTCCCTCAAGATATCCAGCTCATTCTCACAGGTACTAATCCACATCCAGCTTTGGTAGAATTGGCGGCATAAATTGAGATCTTCCACTAATCATATATGTTTAAAAGCCCGATTCTTGCTGGAAGGAGTCGGGCTTTTTGAGACGATCGAAATTGCCTCAAATATTTTCGCTTGTTTATCGATAACTTTCGCGATTTTCACGATCGTCGGCTAGCGCGCGGGAGCGGGTAGAGGTGCGTCCGCGATCGACTTTATCTTTGGCTTTAGTAGCACTGCGTTTGAGTGCATCTAGGCGGGACTCATAGTGCTTGCGTTTGCTCTTTTTGGGGGTATCGTCGGTAAGCGTTTTTAAGGCACTGCCCAGACTCTTATAAGCATTGGGAAGCGTATATCCAAAGCGGGTGGCAAGGGCGATTGCTTTTTCATCGGCATCGATGGCTTCTTTAAGATGTCGGTCGCTATTATTGCGCGAATAAAGCCGATAGCCCGATACGCCACACAGTCCCAATGCCAAGATTAATAATAGACCATCTTGTACCCATAACTCGCCGACAGCACCACCTAAACCGATCGCCAGCGCAGCCATTTCCCAGCCATCGCGTGAGATCGTGTCATTTTGGACGCGGGCGACTTCGTGCCAGAATAATAGATTGCGTTGATCGAGAGCCAGACGTTCCCACTTAACTAGATCGATCTGGATTTCGACTTGATCTTTGCCTAATTCTTCACTCCGAACCAACGGCGGATTGACTTCAACGGTAGTTTCGACCGTTACCCAGCTTTGTAATTCGGGTGGTAGCAAACTTTTAAGCCGACGCAATTCACTCATTTCAGCACGAGCAGAGGCAGCAGAATAAGATGTCATAGTGATAGTCTCAAGCGATCTTAGTTACTATTTTAGCGAATTCCCAAGCAGGACGATCGAAGTCGATCCGTTTTTACGATTACATCTTTAAATATGAGTGAGATCGATCGCAGTGGATTGTTAATTTTGATGTCATCTTGGGTTTAACCACAGGCAACATTGCCGAGCGATCTACAGCAATGTTGCCTGTGGCTGAATCCAGACATTGCATTGTCAAGATCCACACAAGTTGAGTAAATTCAGATGAAATATGGTTTTTTGGGCACTTTCTGTGCAGTCGCTACCGTCTTGGGGATAACAGCGACAACAGCCCGCGCCGATACTAGCATTAGTATACCCACCGATCGGTCAATTAGTGCTGCTACTGGGCAAGAAAATCCAACTTCAGGAACTGCTGCGCCGACAAAACGTGCCTACAACAATCCTCAATCTACAGTTAATCCCGTGCTAACCCGTTTAGAATTGGACACTTATAAGCTAGTCAATAAATATCGCCAGTCTCGCAATTTACCGCCATTGGAGATCGATCCGGCTATTTCGGCTCAGGCGAGAGCGCACAGCGAAAAAATGGCCAGAGATCGACACATGACCCACGATGGTTTTCACGAGCGGGCGGATTCGATCTCGCAAACGATCGTGTACCGAAAAGCCGCTGAGAATGTTGCCTACAATATGGGCTACGGGCAACCAGAGTTAGTTGCTATTCAAGGTTGGATCGAAAGTCCCGGACACCAACAAAATATGACCGGGCCATTCGATCTGACTGGTATTGGTGTCGTCCAAAATGCCAAGGGTGAATATTACTTTACCCAAATTTTCATTCGGAAAGCTTGGTATGTCAAAGATGCTGACTAGTAACTAGTCGATATCCTATGATATAGATCGTGCTATCTCACCAGCTCTCAATATGGAAGACTTTCAAATTTGCGATCGAGATCTAGACGATGCTTTAACTGCCAAATATCTTCAGGCAGAATCGATCTCTGTCGATACTGAGACAATGGGATTGAACTATCATCGCGATAGGCTGTGCTTAGTCCAACTATTTTCACCTGGTGCCCTGACGGTAATTCGGATTGCCAAAGGACAAACCACCGCTCCAAATCTTCAACAGGTGATGACATCTACCAATGTCACTAAAGTTTTTCACTTCGCTAGATTCGATGTCGCGCAACTGCGCCACCGTTTGGGCATCGAAACTCAACCCATATTTTGCACTAAAATTGCCAGTAAACTAATCCGCACCTACTCATCCCGCCACGGTTTAAAGGAATTAGTGTCCCAACTCGAAGGTGTCGAACTCGATAAATCCGCTCAATGTTCCGATTGGGGCGATGCCGAAAATCTCTCGGACGAACAACTCCGCTATGCTGCTAATGATGTCCGGTATCTAATTAGTATGCGCCAGAAGTTGACTGCTAAATTACAACGCGAAGATCGCTGGGAACTAGCGCAGGATTGTTTTAAGGTTTTGCCGACGTTGGTTGCGCTAGATATATTGCAATATGAGGATATTTTCTCTCACCATTAAAACTAGGCTGTTCCACATCTATTTTTTTGACTGAATCCCTTACTGAAATAAGTCTGGCGTATAAATAGAGTGGTTTAAATGTCGAACAGCTTATATCCCTCTTCTGTCACTCTAGGAAAACTAAAATGAATAAAAATTCAATTGTTATGAGGAGCTAAAAGTATAACTACAGAGATTAACAAAGGCAATCAACGTATTAAAATTATGCTCCAAAAGTGGTATCAAACGACAGTGACATTGGCGATCTACAATCGCAGTTGGCAGATTGTAAATCCGCTTGCTCTGATTGTTAACCTAGATCGCAATCTTCATCATTAAGTATTGATTTTTACATCAGCATATTGTAATATGTTTGTGCTCAAACTTAATTACCTCGATTTCGCAGCTTGCGACAGTAAGACTGCATAATTTATGCCTTATATCAAAAAAAGCTCTGTCCAGATGATAATGGGTGCAATCTCGCTATCTGTCATGTCTGCGATATCTATGCCAACCGCTGGATTAGCTGCAACTTTTACATTGGGCAATAGCAATAATAATTCGGGTACCTTCAACTTTACTGGTGTTATCGATACCGTCAATATCACTACTACTGGAATCTATACCATCGATGCGTTTGGCGCAGGAGGTGGTAGTGGGGCAGGCGGACTAGGTGGCCGACTCACAGCCAACTTTAACCTCACTGCGGGTAATGTTTTAAGTATTTTGGTTGGTGGTAGTAGCATTAATAGTGGTTTGGGGGGTGGCTTCGGCGGTGGTGGTGGCACATTTGTTGTAAATGGCACAAATCCTCTTATTATTGCTGGCGGCGGCGGCGGCATCGGCGGCGACTTCAGCACCGATGGCGGCGGCGGCGGCGGTGGCTTCAGCGGCGACGGTGGCGACGGCGGCGTCTTCGGCGGCGGTGGTGGTAGCTTCGGCGGCGGCGGCTTCGGTGGTAGCGGCGGTGGCAGAGGCAGCGATGGCGGCTTCGGCGGTGGCGGCGGCGGCGGTGACCTCGGCGGCGGCGGTGGCGGCAACTTCGGCGGCAGAGGCAGCGGCGGCAGCAGCAGTCGCGGCGGCGGCGGCGGCAGCGGCAGCCTCAGCTTGACTGTTGGTGGTAACGGCGGCTTCGGTCTTTCGGCAAATACTGGTGCTGGGGGTTCTGGGGGATATGATGCTACTCAATTAGCTGCGAACTACACCGTAGTATCTAACGTTCCTGTCCGTTCTGGCAATGGCAGCTTAGCAATCTCTTTTGTCTCTGCACCCACCTCAGTCCCAGAACCTTTTACAATTATTGGAACATTAATCGGTGGTACAGCATCATTCTGCATGAGAAAGAAACTCAAAGCGGTTGCTGGCTAACTCCTACCTCCTAAAAATTGTCTTATCACACCTTTGAAGTCTAAAACCCCCTGCCAGCATCGGCTAGGGGGTTTTGAGATTTAAGATTTATTAGCAATCTATTAATTTTATAAATAATAGCTTTACGGTGACGAGATTACATGAATTCGTAGTTATCCCTTGTTTGTCACTCTAGGCAGAAGAAAATGAATGGATCGTAGTTAAGTCCAGGGTAAGCGCATCTCAGAAGGTATAACAGGATACAGATTTTTGATGAGAGATATACGAAAGAATATCTGAATATATTCAGGTGTGTACCAATGTCAAAAGATATTGCTTGTGGTCAGCAGACTATTGATTCCTCAGATTCAAATGTCACAGATATTGATTCTTCAATGTTGGGTTTCATTCTTTAACCCAACCTACGGAAAAAAGATTCACTTTTTACTTCTTAC
>NZ_JANPLS010000370.1:0-4049 GCF_031422475.1 Chamaesiphon sp. VAR_48_metabat_403 | reverse complement strand
GAGAAAAGCGACTAGAACAACACCTAATGGATACGATTCGGCGGGTATATGAGAGCTACGGCTTTACTCCGATCGAAACTCCCTCTGTAGAGCGGCTAGAAGTCCTCCAGGCGAAGGGAAATCAGGGCGACAACATCATTTACGGTTTACAGCCAATTCTGCCCCCTAATCGTCAAGCAGAGAGGGATGAGGCGGGTAAGGGCGATACCGGATCGGAAGCGCGCGCGTTGAAGTTCGATCAAACGGTACCGCTAGCGGCTTATATTGCCCGTCACCTCAACGATTTACAGTTTCCGTTTGCTAGGTATCAGATGGATTTAGTCTTTCGCGGCGAACGAGCCAAAGATGGACGTTATCGGCAATTTCGGCAGTGCGATATTGATGTGGTGGGGCGCAAGGAATTGAGCTTACTTTACGATGCTCAGATGCCTGCGATTATTGCCGAAATCTTCAGTCAGATTAATATCGGCGAGTTCCTGATTCGGATTAATAATCGCAAGGTTTTAACTGGTTTCTTTAGCTCTTTAGGAGTTGCACCCGATCGGATTAAAGTCTGTATTAATATTATCGATACGCTCGAAAAAGTCGGTGTCTCTAAAGTACTCGCAGGTTTAGCTACTCAGGGATTATCGCCCGAACAGTCTCAACAAGTCATCGATTTTATTAATATTAAAGGTAATGTCGATCTAGTTTTAACAACTCTGAATGAATTTGCGGCTAAATTACCCGATGCCGAGCAATTTAAGTTAGGAATAGCAGAACTCACTACCGTCATTAATGGCGTGCAAAATCTGGGCGTACCAGCCGAGCGGTATTGTATAGATCTGTCGATCGCGCGGGGATTAGATTACTATACAGGCACGGTTTATGAAACTACTTTAATCGGACACGAGACCCTCGGTAGTATTTGTTCTGGGGGTAGATATGAAGAACTAGTCGGAACATTTATCGGCGAAAGTATGCCTGGAGTGGGCATTTCGATTGGACTTACGCGGCTAATTTACCGCTTACTCAAAGCCAATATCTTACAACCATTAGCTTCTACGCCTACCCAAGTTATGGTCTTAAATCTTCAGGAAGATTTGATGCCAATTTATCTCCAAGTTTCTCAACAACTCCGCCAATCCGGAATCAAAGTCGTCACCGCTTTCGATAAACGCCCGCTTAAAAAACAGTTTGCATTGGCAGACAAACAAGGAATAACATTTTGCGTGGTAATTGGCGCGCAGGAAGCCGCAGACAAACGATGTCAGTTGAAAAATATGATTGATGGCGAACAGATGGATATTGCGATCGACGATTTAGCAACTGAAATAAAACAGCGATTGGCTCGATCGTCATTCTAGTACTAGTCGGCAGACATTAGGTTACCATTGTCTCCTCCCATCTGGCGCAAATTTAGTAGGGGCAATTCATGAATTGCCCCTACTAAATTTGCACTGGAGACTACTAGCTCGACACCAAAGAAATTTATAGTTCGCACTCAAAAATTAATAATATAAATAAAGAGCTATAGGTAAATCTACACCCATAGCTCTTTATATTGTTATTTAGTTAAATATGTCGCTCGGATTTAGTTCGTTATCGATTCAGTAGATCGGCTTTATAACAAAAATCTAACTTTCAACTCTTCTCTTGCGAGACGCTCCGCGAACGAGGAGCTTCAGAGCAAGCTTTCAAGTAAACTTAGCCTTCTTTCTCAGCTAAACTCAAACCAGCGGCAAATTCTTCACCGTAGCCTTCTTCACCATGCTCGTTAATATCCAAACCTTGGTATTCAGCTTCAGGTTTGACCCGCAGATCCATGAATAAGCTCAGAACTTTAATGATGATAAAAGTACCGACAGCCGCAATTACATAAGTAATTACAGTTGCTATAATTTGCTTACCTAATAAAGCAGGATCGCCAGCAACAATCAAACCATCAGCACCAGCACTATTAACAGCTTTCTGGGCAAAAATCCCAGTTAACAGACCGCCGATAGTACCGCCGACACCATGAACGGGGAAAGTATCGAGCGAGTCATCGAACTGTAATTTGGCTCTAAGACTGACCGCAAAGAAGCAACAAGTTGATGTAATCAAACCGATGAGAATCGCACTCAACGGAGTCACAAAACCAGCCGCAGGAGTAATACCAACTAAACCAGCTAGGAAACCACTGGCAATCCCCACCGCAGTAGGTTTCGTCCGCAATACCCATTCCAAAATCATCCACATTAATCCGCCAGCACAGCTAGAAACAGCAGTTGTGACAAATGCGACAACAGCCAAACCATTCGCACCGAGCGCACTACCACCATTGAAACCAAACCAGCCGAAGAATAGTAACCCGATGCCTAATAGAACATACGGCACATTATGGGGTGCTGCTGGTTGATTGGGGTAGGTTCTACGAGGGCCGATCATCCAAGCTGCGACGACAGCCGAGACACCAGAACTAACGTGTACTACAGTACCACCAGCGAAATCGAGCGCGCCGAGAGTAGCACCCAGGTATCCTTTACCCCAAACCATGTGTGCTAAGGGGGCATACAGGAATGTAGACCAAGCGATAACGAACCAGAAGTAAGCTTTGAAGCTCATCCGTTCGACAATCGCACCAGAAATTAAGGCTGGGGTGATGATGGCAAACATCATCTGATACACCATGAACAATTGGTGTGGAATGGTAGGTGCATAACCGACAGGATCGGGTTTATCGAAGGCAACACCATTTAACCCAAACCAGTTTAAGTTACCAAAAATGGGATTGGTATTGACATTAATTGCACCGTTAACCGTAGTCACTGAGTCGGGCGAAAAAGCAATACTGTAACCCCACAGGATCCAAGTCACGCCGACGACAGCCATTAGTACTAGGCTCATCATCATGGTGTTGAGTACGTTCCTAGAACGCACTAAGCCACCATAGAAGAATGCTAATCCTGGAGTCATGAGTAGTACTAAGGCTGAAGACATGAGTACCCAAGCGGTGTCCCCAGTGTTAATCGCATTGACATCCATTGCGGGTGTTTTTACCGCATCAGCTAGGGCGTTACCCATTAGTGGGCCACCAAGCATCCACAAAGCTACCAAACAGACCAGAATAATTTTTTTGAACACTTTGTTCGATCCTTTACACGCCAGAGTATTTGAATGAGAGATAATTATGTATCGTAGTTGAATAATTCTGTGTTTGGAGATACAAAAATTCTGTATACCAAGATACATTTATTCAGACTTCAGCATTATCGATTACTGGCACAGGGATCGAATAGAATGCAACAAAATTTTAAGATTAAAGATTGAATTATGCTGTAGGTATAATGTCAAAATTAAAGGTAGGGGCAATCTATGCGATCGCCCCTACCTGAGATAGAGATGTCTTACTACCAGCAATAGCTCGACTATTCAGAAAAGTCTAAATCGAATTACTCAAATTTTCGATCGGTTCCAATGTTGCGATCGATTCCTTCCGATCCATAGGTTGAAGAGCTAGCGGTAGGAGCTGGTTGCATGACATACTCAGGGTAAGCTGGCATCCCATGTTCGTGAACATCGAGACCTTCTAGTTCCCCCTCTTGGGAAACTCGGAGTGTACCAGTCAGATTCACCGCCGCCATGAGAGCCATTCCTAGCGAAAAAGCCGAAAGGGTCACGATCGCGCTACCGATAAATTGAGCAGTCAGTACTTGCATCCCACCACCATAGAGTAGCCCTTTCACCAGTAATGGAGCTGAAGTATCGGGGGCAAATGGCCCAGTTGCACCGAATTCACCTGTGGCAAATAGTCCGAGCGATAAGGTGCCCCAAATCCCACAGAAACCATGAACGGGAACAGCTCCGATCGGATCGTCAATTCGCAGCCATTCTAATAAATCGATGCCCCAAACCACGACCGCGCCGCCAATTGCACCGATGAGAATCGAACCTGATGGACTTACCCAATAACAGGGACAAGTAATTGACACCAATCCAGCCAAAAATCCATTCACCGTGTAGCTAAGATCCCATTTCTTGGTCTTGGGAAAACCAACGAACATGGCTGATAGTCCACCAGCACAAGC
>NZ_JANPLS010000369.1:0-3441 GCF_031422475.1 Chamaesiphon sp. VAR_48_metabat_403 | reverse complement strand
ATACTAATTTGATATGTAGTGGCACTAACCTCAGTATCACCTGTATATTTAAAAGTACGAATATTCCCCAATCCATCTGACATCGCTGCCATGACAACTTCACTAGAGTTGCCTTGGCAAAAGTCTGTATTTGCAACATTATAGTTGCCATTAGGGTCATCCACCTGGCATCGCTTATCACGAGCTTGTCTTAATACATTAGGACGAGAAATCGTGGTGGGGAGAGTTGTTGTCGATGGAGTTCCCACTTTACAGTTATTTTCTGACCGAGTATCATCTGTAACTATTAAGGTAGTAGGTGTAGGTGCAACGTTACCGCACAAGGTTAAAGCTACAGATAGCGATTTACGGATGGTAATTTTGGAAGAACCTACCATACTACCAGCGTCGGTATTCGGCTCTATTTCAATTACCGGAAATCTGGCATCGTTAATTTGTTCGCCAGATTGTCTGACCTCATTACCAATTAGCTCTAAAACGGTAGACAATTTTTGAGCAGAATCAATATTTACCTTGTCTTTATTGAAGCTATTACTAGCTTCGATAAAAGCATTCAAAGCTAGCCCACTAATGATAATCATAATGAGCATTCCGAATATTAATTCCAATAAGGTAAATCCTTTGCTCGGATTATTTTCCTTATTCGAGTTCTGTATAATTAGCTTCCAGATCGTATACTTTTGAACCATTACGACTTACCTCAAGTTTAAATTTTCGATATTTACTACCACAATCCGTAGAGATTTGACAATAAGTAACCCTAGATTCATATTCTCTACCCATTGCAGTAATAATTGGGCGATCTGCACCGCTATTGCTGGTGGCTGTTTTGATTTCAGGAGTGCTTGGACTTAAAGGCAATGTACTAATCTTTCTAGCTCTAATGTCATCAAATACTCGCTGAGAGACAATCAATGCACCAGTTCGGATCTCACTTTTCGAGTTGTTAATTTTTGCATATAAGAACAATGGCAGTGCATAGGCAAGACAAACCCCAAGAGTAACTAGAGCAATAACTGTCTCAACCAAGCTAAAGCCCTGTTCTGAGCCTTGGGTGTTTGTAAGTTTGTTTTCGGATAAATTTAGTTTCATAATAATTATTTTTGATAATTTTTATTGTGAATTATCACTCGGTAAATATACAATTCTAGAAGACAGGGTTCCCCTGACTACTCGGAGGAATTGTTGCCGCGTTCCTATCGATCGTAGTAATATCTATATCTCCGATCGCACCAACTTGAATTTGTGCCGATGTAGCAAGATTATTGGCTTGAAAATCTTGTAGTGTTAAAGTTGCATTTTGGGAGGCAACACCACGATTGTCATAGCAGATGCTCCAGTTTAAATTCGGCTCGATTGGAGTGCTAGCAGTCGTACCCGTTTGATTAGCAAGGGTAAAACTCTGATTTCCTGCGCTAAAAGTAGGTAGTGCGGGCGGTGTTGCTAGAGGACTGGTAACTCCGATCGAATCTGGTAAATCCAGATCTAATTGGGAAGCTGCTAGCCAACCATCCGGCGTACCATTAGGAAAAGCAGCATTATACCCAGGAGCAGTAGAATTACTTGGTAAACCAGCTCCATAAGTGTTTACTCGACAATTAGCTGCATACTCAACGATGAAGTTGTGAGCATTACCTTGATAGTTTTGCCCTGTATATTGAGCGAAAGCAGGATACTTAGGTCTAATTCGATAGGCTCTATTACTAGCAATCGCTTTAGAGCGAATCAGGTTAAGTTGTGCTTTGAACTGTAATGCACCAGTACGTAATGGTTTATTTAGCCATAAAAATGAAGGAACTGTAATTCCCATGATGATGCCAATGATAATCAAGGAAACGAGCATTTCTACCAAGGTAAAGCCTTGAGAGTTGTATTTAGGCGATCGAATCGTCACAGTTAATGGTTCCTCAACTTCAAGATAAAAACTTATAAATTACCGATCTGCTGAATAATCGATAACGATCGCTCAACTGTCAGCTCTATTAATATTCCCCATTTGGAAACAAAAACTACCAATTAGCATTCTCGATCGAAGTATATTTTCGATCGGATGACTGACTGTACTTGGATCTATTTATTTTCAATAATTCAGACTGATAAAATTTAGATGCTATGAATCCAATCGTAGCGGCTAAAAATTCGATTGAGGGTGACTCAAATCACTCAGTATTTCCACTAAGTTCGACGAGAAAATCGACATTAACTTTAGATTTGACTCATGACGATCGAAATTAGGACTCTAGATAGTTGAAAATCGACCAGATCGCATAGGATTAAGGAAAATCACAAATTATCGATGATAGACTTATCTACTGCGAGCGAGTACCGCTGTCGAATCGCTCTCGATCTCTATAGTTCCCCAATTTGTCAGGGATTAGCTACTCAAGCAGCAAAAGATCGACATTTACGACTTGAATCTCTAACGCCAACCGATCGGGCAATCCCGGTTAGACTATGTGAGGATGACTATCCGGCTTGGCTGAAACTTGAGGATGTCGAGCAGTTAGAGTTGACTACAGATATTTATCGATCGGTAAAAATAGATAGAGCCAAAATTGCGGCTAGCATCCCCGAAATTATTAATTTTGCTCGTGCTGCGATGAAGGTACCCAATCGCTACTTGTGGGGCGGTACGGTGGCTCCTGACTATGATTGTTCGGGGTTGATGCAGGCGGCATTTCAGTCGCAAGGCATTTGGCTGCCGCGCGATTCATATCAGCAAGAGGCTTTTACCGAGCGGGTGACGATTGAAAATATGTTACCTGGCGATCTGATTTTCTTTGGTACGCCAGCTAAAACCGACCATGTTGCGATGTATCTGGGCGATTTACAATATATCCACAGTTCGGGCGTTCAAATGGGCAGGAATGGCATCGGTATCGATGTTCTGACCGATCGCACTCAAGATCCGGTAAGCTTGGGCTACTATGCCAAATTACGCTGCTGCAGGAGAGTAACAGCCAGCTATGAAACAGTTGCCAAGTAATGTTTTCTCGATCGTCGATCCAGACCAGATCGTGGGAGGATACTAATAATTCATGGCAGTCCGATCGGGAACGGATTAGAATCATTGGCATAGCTTCGCCATTGGCGAATCGCAAAAACAAACAATCCGACTCGCACAAGTAAAATTTTAAAGGCAGGGATGATGATCGATGAGAATAAGCTGCAAACATCTGCTACACTGTCCGATCGAGAAATAGAAATTATCGAACTAGTGACTGCTGGCTTGACGAATGAGGAGATTTCCACGCGATTGGAAATTAGCAAACGTACTGTAGACAACCATATCAGCAACATTCTCAAAAAAGCTGGCGCAGGTGTCGATAATCGCGTGGCATTAGTTAGATGGGCACTGCAATGGGGTAAGGTATGCCTGGATGATATTAATTGTTGTGCTTTGCCAGAGAGGGAGTGAGGGGAGATGGGGGACAGGGGGAC
>NZ_JANPLS010000368.1:0-3684 GCF_031422475.1 Chamaesiphon sp. VAR_48_metabat_403 | reverse complement strand
ATATTATCTAACTGAATAGATTAACCGCGACCGCTAGGTGCGCGATTGCGTGTGGGGGGAGTTTCAGGAGGTAATGGAGTAGTGAGGCTAGGGCTAGGCTTACAAGGACAACCAACACCACCACCAGCGATGACTAAGAATTGACCGAAGTCGCCAGTTTTGTTGGAAATGCCATCATTCCAAGCAATTCTTACGCCTTGAGTGCCCAAAGCAGTTGCATCGTTATCGAATTTAGCTAGCTGCGCGCCGCCATTTCTGTCTGGTACAGAGAATACAGTAGTGGTACCTTTACCTTTTTGAGTTGACTCTAGGTAAAGGCTATAGGGAGTCCCAGATTTAAATGTAAATTCGGCAAAAGGTTTTCTGACTGCTTTACCAGAGGTACCCGCATAGTTTCTACCGGGTTTATCTTGAGCGCGAGCTTCGCTAATTAGAGGTGTTTTCTCACCAGTTGCCAGATTGACAACTCCAAATGTCGATTGAGCGGCATTATTGGATTTCAAAAATTGAAATTCCATAATGGTATCGCGATCGAATTGGATCGTTTGATTATTGAACTGTTCGGCAGCAGCGGGCTGGATGAAGCTACCAATAGCGGCTGTAGCAACTGCGCCACAACCGAGGAGCAGTTGGCGAAATTTAGATAGTTGAGTCATTTTTGTCAAGCCTGACTTAGTAATAGTCAATCGATCGATGGTCGAAGTTTTAAAAGCGATTGGCTAGCAAAGAGCGAATTTTAGAGCGCGCTCTTTGCTACGATGCTAGCCCTAATTTGGAAATTTGTGCAGGTGAGAGCTAGGCTCTAAACTGCTGTTTACCAAAGTTGGCTGTTAGTTGTCGAAGTCGATACAGTACCGTTTTTGACAGATTCAATGAATTGTTTCGCTTCGGCTCTGGCAGCAGCAAGTTTGGCTGCGGCATCAGCTTCAGCAGCTTTGGCAGCTACCAATTCGGGGCTGGGGGTTTTGGGCGCGCTACTAATAGTATCGGCATTGGGACAACCGCAATCAGCTAAATTGGCAACTGATTTGTCCACAGTAAAGCGGACGGGGGTATCGTTGGCTGCAACTGGTTGTGCTGTTTCGGCTTTCGCCAAGTTTGCTACCGCTGTGTCGAAATCTGCTTGAGCGAGATCGACGTTAGAAACAAGCGTGGAAATCCGACTGATGACTGCTGGATTGGGGCTGCTGGAACCGCCAATGCCTCCGGTAGGAGAGTTGGTAGTGTTAACGCCAGTAGCATTACTAGAATTGGTCGGTGGGTTGGTGATTTGAGCGAAACTAGCTGATGGTACCAGTACGGTACAGGCTAGTGCGGCGATCGCGCTACAGCCGATCGTGCGGTGATATTTAGATATTTTTAGCATGGACATCTAACCTTTTGTGATGATTGATAATTGAATAAGATGATTCCCTGGCAAAAGTTTAGCGGCTTTAGAAGTTAAAAGATACACTTGCACCTAAAACAAATCTAGCTCCATCTCCAGCACCTGTAATATCGCGGACTGCGGGGGTGATGACGAGGGGGAAATTCTCAAACGGTGCAACCGATACGCCTGCGGCGAGATCTTGTCCCGTCCACTCGACTACTGCACTAACGGGTCTGGCAACGCGAACGCCAACCGAACCAAAGACGTTGAGTCCGCTGCGATCTAGTCCGCCATTACGATCGAATGGTAAGAAGACACCGCTACCGACTCCGGCTGTTAGTGCTAGGCGGCTGAACGGATCGTTAATATCTTCGCGCGTGCGTAAGATTTTGGTACCGACAGCATAGTAAGAGTTGTTGGGATAGTCAGAAGGGCCATTGCCATTTCTACCGCCACCAAGCTGAATTTTAGCAAACTGGTTCCAACCGATCGCCACAGCCGTATCTTCACCGATCCGTTTGTGGAGTTTGGCACTAAAACCACCGCTCCCAAATCCAGCACTAGAACCAAAGCTGTTCAGGCTGTAAGTTAGTTCGGCACCAACCGAGTTAACTGCATCGCCTAAACCAATCCCAATTCCCGCTTCACCATCAGATGTCTGGGTAAATCTAGTCCGATTTTGATAACTGACTGATAAAAAGACCAAGTTTTTATCAGCACCAAACCCAACCGGGTTGAAAATTGAAAAGGCTGGAGAACTCTTAGGCTGATAGCTATTAAATTTATCGCCACCAGGCTCGGTCTGATTTTTAATGGTATCTAGCTCTCTCTTGATATCCTGGGTTTCCGAATTACCGGGAGTAGCGGGAGTTTCTGGAGTAGCCGGGGTCGTCGGGGCACTTGGTGTTGGCGGTGCGCTCGGTACTTCTGTTGGCGTTGGGGGTGGTGGTGGTACTTGAGCTAGAATGTCGCTGGCGACCATTGGTGTCGCGGTGAAAGTCTGCTGGCGATCGATACTGGAAAGTTTGCCCAAACTAGCAGCATTACCAGTTGCGGTATTGGCACTGGATCTGACTTCAGGGCTAGCGTGAGTAGCTGACGCACCGAACATGGGCATCAGGCAGCAACTAACATACCACAGTAATTTCTTCATGATTGAATTTTTTCTGAATTTTTAACGATCTGATGCGTAAATTTTGTGTGGCTAACTTTGAGGTAGCAGCATATCTAGTAGAAATGTCAGCTAGAATGCTGAAATAAATTCAACTTTAATATGCCTGCCATATTTTACTAGATACTAACATGACCATGCAGAACATCGTACGCCATATTGCTCTGCTGAGATATATTATGAGTATACTTTTGATATTTACACCTGACAAGGATACTGTCGATGGTGCGATCTCAGATCTCGATCGGTGTGAATTAATCGATTGAGACCTAGCAATATCTGGGTAGCTATATCGACAAGATAATTAGCCTGGAAGTTAGTATCTGTAAGTCTCTAGAGCTATCGATCGAGTAAAGCGATAAGTCTAAGTGAGCTGAGTATTTATTAATGATGAAGATAGTCGGCTACTTCAGCAAAAATACTTAATGGTACATTGTTTTAAATTTTTACTAAAACTAGATTACTATCGATCGAAGATCGGCGGATATCTTTAAAATATACCCATCGGATCGTCTTGAATATCTCTAATGGAGGATATGGTCAACGATCGACCAGCTCGCGATCTGACAAGTTTATTAAAAATAGACTTGTTACTTTAATTGTTCCCACTCAATCGCCAAAATTAACGTTTGAGTAAGAACAAATCTGAGCCGCGATCTTGAAGCAGATCGAAACTGACAATCCGAGCGATTCAGTTGCTGGTGGGGAATGTGAGATAATTAAATTGAGGAGCCAATTTTCTCCACAGCAAAAGCTACATTAGTGAATAATTTACTACAGAATGCCCACAGCGATCGCCGCCTCAAATAATATTAGTGCCTTCCCCCTGAGTGCCGTGGTGGGACAAGAAGCAATTAAATCAGCACTGCTGTTAGCGGCGGTCGATCCAAATTTGGGTGGAGTCGCGATCGCTGGCGGTCGTGGTACGGCTAAATCGGTGATGGCACGAGCGATTCACTCACTGCTACCGCCGATCGAAATTGCAGTGGGCGGAGTGAGTAATTGCGATCCAACTGCGCCGAGTGAGTGGGATGACAGGTTATTAGAGGTTCGAGCGTCGAATCATAGTTCAGAACTTCAGACAGCGATAATTCCAGCTCCATTTATTCAGATTCCCCTGGGCGTTACTGAGGATCGGTTGTTG
>NZ_JANPLS010000367.1:0-2808 GCF_031422475.1 Chamaesiphon sp. VAR_48_metabat_403 | reverse complement strand
AAGCGAAGTTGGCTTGAATCCCCCTAAATCCCCCTTAGAAAGGGGGACTTTGAAAGCCCCCTTTCTAAGGGGGTTGGGGGATTTACACCTCGAAACGAAGTCTAGCCGACTTGTGTATACACGGTAGCCCTTTTCAAGGGGGGATAGAGGGGATTTATAGGGTTTACGTTTAACAAACTAGACTTTGCAGACACCCTCTGAAATAAGCGATCTTTATTTAGGTAAAATTGTTTTGTTTTTAAATTCAGATGTTTTGGAAATTCTGTCGCGGAGTGGCGAACATTTATTTTTAGTCGCAGTTGCCACCATAATTGCGATCGCGATCGGCATTCCCTTAGGAATTGTTATTACCCGTTATCCCAAACTAGCCACGCCAATTCTCGGTATTGCTAATGCGCTGCAAACTATTCCGAGTTTAGCAATCTTTGGCTTTCTAATATCTGTCCCCTTGCTCGGAGGTATCGGTCAAAATCCGGCGATTATCGCGCTGATTCTGTATGCCTTGCTGCCGATAATTCGGAATACTTATATCGGCATTACGAGCGTCGATTCGGCAATTAGGGAAGCTGGCACGGGGATGGGAATGACCGATTGGCAACTATTAACTCAAGTCGAAATTCCCCTCGCTTCTGGCGTAATTTTAGCAGGAATTAGAGTAGCTACTGCCATCTCTGTTGGCGTTGCGACAATTGCGGCGGCGATTGGTGGCGGCGGATTGGGGGTATTTATTTTTAGGGGATTGGCAACGCTAGATAATCGGTTAATTTTAACCGGAGCTATTCCTGCCGCTGCGATCGCACTGGGGCTAGATTTAAGCCTGGGCTGGATCGAAAATAGACTCAGACAGCAACCAATTCGGCTGGATAAGTTCGATCGCAAATATGCAATTATCGGTAGTGTATTCGCCTTGTTAACTGCGATCGCGATCGGTAGTAATTATGTGCGATCGCCAGAGACAATCGCGATCGGATCGAAGAATTTCACAGAGCAAATTATTCTCGGCGAACTATTAGCCCAACAGATCGAAAACAATACTAAATTAAAAGTCACTCGCCAACTAAATCTCGGCGGGACATTTATCTGTCACGAGGCTGTAAAAACTGGAAAAATTGCAGGTTATGTGGAATATACCGGAACCGCACTCACCGCAGTATTAAAGCAAGAACCCATCAAAGATCCGCAAGTGGTTCTCGATAATATTACCAAAGCATATACTAGCCAGTTTCAATTAGCAGTCATGCAACCATTGGGGTTTGAAAATACATTTGCCTTTATTATTAGAAATGCAGATGCTAAAAAATTGAAAATTAAAACACTATCCGAAGCCGCTAAATATACACCCCAAATGCGCGGTGGATTTGGATACGAATTTCTCGAACGCAAAGATGGTTATCCCGCCGTATCTAAAACTTATGGATTAAAATTTGCTAAAATCCAACAGATGGAATTTAGTCTCATGTATCCAGCAATTAAACAAAACCAAGTAGATTTAATTGCCGCCAATTCTACCGATGGTTTAATTCCGATTCTAGATTTAGTCATTTTAGCAGACGATAAAAAATACTTCCCACCCTATCAAGCCGTACCCATATTTAACAAATCAATTCTCACCAAACATCCCGAACTCAAACCAGTTATCGATCGATTAGCTGGCGCAATTTCGACTACCGATATTCAACAGATGAATTACCAAGTAGATAATAAATCGATTCCAGTCGATCGAGTCGTGCGAGAATGGCTCAAATCTAAAAAAATATGATAGGGAGATGGCACTCAATGTTGCTCGGCTCAAATCCTAGCGGATTCCCTTAGTCCCCCAAAAAGCCAGGGTGGTTTCATCCACCGTCAGGAAAATCTTTCAGGGCGGTTGAAGACTAATTACCAGGGTTTCGCTAATTATGCGATCGAGTCGATATTTCGTCAATCTTCGTCGGTATAATTGCCTCGTCTCCCAGTCCCCAATTTACCACCCGAAATTAGATGCGCCCCCATTGCAATCTTCCTGCTCCAAAACCCCGTTGCCAATCAATCTTCCTTGCCCTGACACTCGCGCTCCTGACTGGCTGCAATCGCCCCAACCCAGCCGTCACAGCAGCCGCTCCGACACCCAGCCCTACATTCGCCGAAACCAGCTTGGCACCTGGCATTACCATTTGGAGTAATGCTGCCAAAAAAACCTATATTATCGAAGCAGATCTGAGCAAAACCGGACTTCGCAGCCTCAGCGGTACGCCCACCCCGACAGGTAAAGTCGGACAAATGAAATTCGAGGAATTTTGGGCGAAACATCAGTCATCAGAGCAGCTCAAAGTCTTAATTAATGGCACCTTTTTCCAGGAATATAACAAACCTACTGGTATCGCCTTCGGTTTAAAACAAGACGATCGACTCATTACTTATGGCTACGGATTGAATGAGTTTCCAGATAAAACAATGACAGTAGCTTGGTCGTCAGGTAAGATCTCGATCGAACCATACGATCGCCGCACCTTCGATGGCAAAATACCCAATGTCATCGGCGCGCTAGCTGCTAATGCAGGCAAAAATGCCAATAAATCTCTCCCCCGCACCTTTATCGGCGTTAAAAATCTGCGCCCCGACAAAACCTATAGTACCGTACTATTATTCATCAGCCCTAGTGCGGCTCAAAGCGAAGCAGAGCAAACTTTATGTCAATTTGGAGCCGATCGCGTCGCCATGCTCGATGGCGGACAGAGTACGGGTTTAATTGTCAATGGTAAAACAATTATGCAACCCAAAACTAGACTTCCCCAAACGATCGGGATTTTTAGTAAATAAGTTCGATCG
>NZ_JANPLS010000366.1:0-5442 GCF_031422475.1 Chamaesiphon sp. VAR_48_metabat_403 | reverse complement strand
CCAGCCCCTACGTCTGGCTTGCACAATGCGCCATCCATTTATCTTGTCGGGTCTGTAGGGGTGGGTTCATGCCAGTAATTGTCGATGTTACTGTTCGATCTCAAACAAAACCCACCCTCCCCCACTAGGATCTAAAAAGATTTCAAATGAGTTCTATAAATTAATGTTGCATCTTTGCAACGATCGGTTATCTTTTGCTAAATAAAAGCACACTTTAGCAGTAATATTAAGGTTAATAATTGGGCATTTCTACCGCAGTCCGATCGAGGAACTAAAGCGTGTTGAAGCAGGTATTTTTCATGTCTAATTCTTACTACTCAAGATTAAAGATCGCAACAAGTTGGACGATTGGCTTGCTAGTAGGGGGAATCTAAAATTCCCTCGTTACCAAATTTATTAAATCCTGCCACCCCGAATCCTGTCGATAACACGACACCCGATTTACCAGGGACGATTCGAGTCAAACAATTTAGAATTGTTGGCAGTACTGTATTCAAACCAGCAGACTTCGATCGACTGATGAAAGATTATCTCAACCGCGATCTTTCGCTTGCCGATTTATTCGAGATTAGATCGAAGATTACCGAACTTTACTTATCTAAAGGCTACATTACTTCCGGCGCAATCGTGCCACCCCAGCGGATTGGCAAAACAGCAGGCATAGTCGAAATTCAAGTCATTGAAGGGCGCGTCGAGGAGATTCAAGTACGTGGTAACAATCGCTTGAGTCAAGATTATATTCGCAATCGGATTGCTCTATATACTGGTACGCCGCTCGATCGACAACGCCTATTGTCAGGATTACAACTGCTCCGACTCAATCCTTTAATTAATAACGTCCGGGCGGAATTAGCAGCGGTAATTCAACCTGGCTCTAGTATTCTCACTGTCGAAGTCGGCGAAGCTCCCATTTGGCATTCGCAGATTAGTCTCGATAATTATCGATCGCCCGGTGCGGGTACCGATCGCCGACAGGTACGAGTTAGGAATAGTAATTTATTAGGTTTTGGCGATAATGCCAACCTGACTTATAGTAATACCGATGGCAGTAATAGCATCGATCTAAATTACGAAATTCCGCTCGATCCGCAAAATACTCGCTTGAGCATCAGTTATGGAACATCGGCAAGTAATATCGTCGAGCAACCATTTAATATCCTCGATATTCAATCGCGATCGAGTTATTACGAACTGAGTTTACAACATCCCATTATTCAAACCCCCACTCAAGAATTTACAGTCGGTTTAATCGCAAGTCATCGCCAAAGTCAAGCCCAATTTCAGGGTAATATTCCCTTTCCCGCAGCGGGAGTCGATTTGAATGGGAGCACTCGATTGAGTGCGCTGCGATTGGTGCAGAGTTATACCCAACGCAGCAAGAGCGAAGTCTTAGCAGCTCGATCGCAGTTTAGCATCGGCGTGGATGCCTTTGGATCGACCATCAATAATCAAGCTCCCGATAGTCGGTTTCTAGCTTGGCGCGGACAGGGGCAATATGTCAAGTTGCTCGCCCCCGATGCGATTTTATTAGTGCGGGGCGATTTACAAGTAGCAAATCGATCGATCTTACCCTTCGAGCAATTTGGGTTAGGGGGCGTAGATAGCGTGCGCGGGTATCGACAAGACGCACTGCTGGCGGATAATGGCTTGTTTGCATCGACAGAAGTCCGATTGCCGATCGCCAGGTTTGCTAAAGATAATATCCTGCTGGTGACACCCTTTATCGATTTTGGCACGGTGTGGAATAACTCCAGCGACAACCTGCCCCGCAAAACGCTGTTATCGACAGGATTGGGCTTGCGCTACCAACTTAGCGATCTGTTAACCGCGAAGGTTGAATGGGGAATTCCATTAATCTCACTTGAAGGGAGTAAACGCACATGGCAAGAAAATGGCATCTATTTTTCCGTCGTCTACAATCCCTTCTAAGTGGCGGTGCTGAATCGGGGGAAAGGGGAGATCTGTTTGTACCCGAACGGGAAGATATTGGCTTCGCTTCAGCACCGCCCGCGACTGAAGTGCGGGCTAACTATAAAAGTCCCCTGAAGTGGACTGATAAATTCTTTAGTCCACTTCAGTGGACTTTCCTAGTTAGCCTGGGGATTCATCCCCAGGTGGTGCCCAAACGAAGCTTATCCCGAACTGGTGTTGCCTTAGCATCTCATTCCGAGCGGCTACACCAACGGCAAAGCCTTCTAGGTAAGAGATCCTTGGCATTTTGCTGTAGCATCCTCATGCTGTTATTTTGCGTGACGATTCAACCTGCACTATTTATCGGCGCACGGGTGAATGCCGCGAGTTCCGCGCTTGTAGCTGCGGATAATTTAGACGAACCCCTGGCGCAAAGTCAACAACTGTATCGAGCTGGAGATTATCCCGCCGCCATCAAACTGCTGGAAAAATCGATCGAGATCTACCGCAGTCGCGGCGATAACCTCAAACAAGCAATCGGTTTGAGTAATTTAGCCCTAGCGCATCAAGAATTGGGACAATGGGATGCTGCTAATCGATCGATCGCGGCTAGTCTCAACTTATTACAAAATCTGACAACTCCAGCTAAAGCTGCGATCCTCGCTCAAACATTAGACATCCAGGGACAGCTTCAACTCGCTCAGGGACAGACGGAAGCAGCTTTAGGTACCTGGGAGCAAACCGAGAAATTGTCTGCGCGGATGGGCGATGATGCAGGCGTGGTGCGAGCTAGGATCGATCGCGCTCAAGCATTGCGGGTGCTGGGTTTCTATCGGCGATCGCAAACTCTCCTCGAAGAGTTACAAACTACTTTAGCAACTAAGCCCGATACTGCAATTAAAATTGTTGCCCTGCGATCTTTAGGTACCGCGCTAGCACAATCGGGAGATTTAGATAAAGCAACGATCGTTTTAGATCGGGCTTTGAAGCTCGCTCGCATCCTCAAATTAGATCGCGAAATCGGCGCGACTCAATTAGTACTCGGTAATGTATCACAAACTAAAAAACACCGATCGCAGGCGATCGCCTATTATATCCAAGCGGCTAAATCTCCAACTAAATTAATCTCAATTCAAGCCCAATTAAATCTATTAAGCTTACAGATCGGATATCGCCAAACCGATACAGCTAATCGATTAATTATCCCAATTCAACAACAATTATCAACCTTACCGTCAAATCGAATTAAATTAACCGCTCAGATTAATTTTGCGGAAAGTTTATCTCGACTCAACCAGCCAGAAACTGCGGCAAAAGTCTTAGCCGATGTCATTCAACAGGCACAAAAATTAACCGATCGCCGGACTCAATCGTTAGCTTTGGGCAGTCTCGGCGAACTTTACAAACAACAGCGACAATGGCAAGATGCCGAAGATGCGACAAGTAGAGCCTTAACGATTGTTGCTAATGCAAATGCTGACGATTTAGCCTATCGCTGGTACGCTCAACTCGGCTATATACTAGCACAGCAGGGCAAAGACAAACCAGCGATCGAGTCTTATACAATGGCGATCGATACCCTCAAATCGTTACGAAAAGATTTAGTAAATATCAATCGCGATGTACAATTTACCTTTAAAGAAAGTGTCGAACCTACCTATCGAGAATTAGTGAGTTTATTACTCAAACCCGAAAATCAACAAGCTAACGGTCAAAATTTAGAGCGATCGCGAAACTTAATCGAAGCCTTACAAGTTGCCGAACTCGATAATTTCTTTCGCGAAGCTTGCCTGAATAATGAAAACGTAATTATCGATAATGGCAAAATCAACACCTTAGTATTCGTTATCGATGGGGCATTTCGGAATATCCCGATGTCGATTTTATATGATGGCAAACAATACTTAATCGAGAAAAATTATGCGATCGCGACTAATTTAGGATTACGATTGCAGTCACCAAAACCGATTTCTCGATCGCCATTACATATTTTAGCAGCAGGATTGGCAAAACCCTCGCCACAATTTGCCAGTAGCTTCAGTGAATTACCAGAAGTGCCCGCGCAGTTAAAAGCGATTCGAGACACAGGTATCGATCTCACTGAATTAAAAGATCGTAACTTTACAATTCAAGCCTTTGGTAAAGAAGTCAAAAATACCCCCTATAATGTAATTCACATGGCAACTCACGGACAATTTAGTTCTAATATCGAACAGACATTTTTATTAGCTAATGATGATAAACTGAATATATTAGAATTCAATCGACTATTACGCGATCGCGCTCAAATTCAAAAAACTCCGATCGAACTTTTGGTGATGAGTGCTTGTGAAACAGCGGTAGGCGATAACCGCGCGACGCTGGGATTAGCAGGCGTAGCCGTAAAAGCTGGGGCGCAAAGTACGCTAGCCTCATTATGGAAGGTTAAAGATTCATCTACCGCAGTATTAATGGGCGAATTTTATCGAGAGTTAAAAACGGGTAAAGTCTCCAAAGCCGAAGCCTTACGACTCGCCCAACTCAAATTAATGAAGGAGTATAGTAATTTTTCAGCTCCTTTATATTGGGCACCATTTATCTTAGTTGGAAATTGGCTCTAAACGGATAGATCCAGAGAATCAAAGGTATCTTTGGATCTTTCCTTTACCCTCAATGTCACAATAGCCCCATAACTGTCTTTACTTGAGTTAGAAACTCTTCCTCAATCTTGACAACTCCATCCGTTGCGATTAGCTGTTCGAGTTCGTGGACAGCTTTTTGTTTGAACTCATCACTTCCCAATCGCCGATCGATATCTTGAATTAACTCTTTTATTTTTAGGGAATCATTATTTATCGATCTAACTTTTGCGATAGTTCCTTGCAAGTATAGATCGAATGAAATTCCAGATTTCCACTGCAACTGAATAAATTCATCATTAAGAAAATCCTGTTCTGCCAGTGAAACTAGCGGATCTGAGTACATTCCTAAAATACACAAATCCACAAGTGCCTCTCTTTGAGCCTGATTCGTTTCACTAGAGTTTACTTTAAACAACTTTTGAAAAAAGTTTTGCATGGTTTCCTTTTAATAATTTAATAATCGTTTCAGACTCGATCCTAACTTATTGTATCGTACAGATGTTATGGCTATGGATGTTACTGCATTTTGCTACCCCTCGACAGGGAACACCAGATGACAAAATACCCTATCTTCTCCGATAGGCTAGACTTCCATCCGTACCGACTAAAGTATTTGCGGCGCATCGAACGGGAGGAAACCTCCCGTTTGTGTGCGACAAGACAATGCAATCTAATGTCGATGTTACTGTTCGATCTTCAACAAAACCCACCCTCCACCACCAGGATCTAATAAGATCTCAACTGGGTTCTAATAGATGTCGATCGGTACTGGCTCAAATTGCGACGGCTGAGTATTCAGACGAACACGCCTAAAAAATTTGAGACCGATCGATTGGAGTGTAGCTGCTGCGCCAATTATGGGCTAGAGCGATCGAGCTGCAACCTCAGTACGGACGAGTGAATGTTCGAT
>NZ_JANPLS010000365.1:0-4367 GCF_031422475.1 Chamaesiphon sp. VAR_48_metabat_403 | reverse complement strand
GGAGGTTGGGTGGGGTAAAATAAAATCCAAAATGTTAGGGGTACTGCTGACATCATTTAGTCTAGCAATACCCCTAATTTAGCTATGAAATTTCCGCAGCTACTTGACGTATCGGGTTACAATCCAGGAATATTTAGTCCGCTAGTGAGTAATTCCATGCGTTCGCGCATCGTAGCAGTAGATTTCTCATAAGCATCCGTCATCGCATCTAGCACTAATTGAGAGAGTTCTTCAGGACTCTTTCCCGCCGCATCAGCACCGATATTGACTCTACGGGGTTCTTGGTTACCGCTGAGAGTTACGGTAACATCACCTGCTTGACCTTCAATTTCCATTACCTCCAGTTCTTCTTGGAGCTTTTTGGCATCTTCTTGTACTTGTTGGGCTTTTTTAAAGGCATCTGCAAGTTCTTTCATCTTGCCGAGACCGAAACCGCCAAATCCTTTTCCTTGAGTCATAATCTTTACTTTTTAGTCAATCTAAACAATATCCCATCTTACTGGAGTCAGGAAGTTCGGGGGTGAGGGTATCCGCCAGTAGGCTTTAGGTTTTGGGCTTTAGGCTTTAAAAGTAATGCCGATCGCACCTAATTCTATGTTACCCAATTAGAGTTAAGAAGTTAAAACACCATCGCATCCAATCCCCTAACTCCTAACCCCCAATCCCCTAGTACCTAAAGCCTAACGCCTAATCCCTAATCTAAAACTCGCCGAGCATCTTTACTTCTGGTTCGAGTTCGATCGAGTAGTTGGCTTTAACCTGACGCTGAACGTAATAAATCAACGATCTAATGTCGCTGGCAGTGGCATCTTTGCGATTGATAATAAAATTAGCATGAAGAGTCGAAACTTCCGCATCGCCAATTCGGTGTCCTTTTAGCCCTAGTCCTTCAATTAAAGCGGCAGCATATAGAGGGCTAGGATTGCGGAAGACGCTCCCACAGCTAGGTCTGTCATAAGGTTGTTTGCTATGACGCTTTTCTAAATCTCGGAATGTCCGCGCTTTGATGTCTTCAGGATCTTCTGCTGTAAGGAGTTGAAATTTGGCACTGAGGACGATCCGCGCATCGCCTTGCAGATTGGATGTCCGGTAACTATAATTTAAATCCTGATTGGTCAGCGTTGCGATCGAGCCATCTAGGTTTAATACCTCGGTGCTGACTAAAATCTCTTGAGTACTATGTCCGTGCGCGCCAGCATTCATCACCACAGCACCGCCTACAGTGCCCGGTATCCCCGCTGCCCACTCCATTCCGCCCCAACCTTTACGAGCGGCTTGCCAAGCTAGGCTGGCGACCATTTTACCCGCATCCGCACAAATCGATCGATCTTCGCTGTTTCCCGCAGCACTGACATGACGTAAATGGCGAGTACAAATGACCAATCCCGCTAAACCGCGATCGCTAATTAATAAATTTGAACCAGCTCCAATAATTGTAATCGGGAGATTGTTTGTCCTCGCCCAAGCCAAACCGCTTTGAGTTTCCGCCAGGGTTCTAGGTTCTAGATACCACTCGGCGGCTCCACCAACTTTCCATGTGGTCAAACCTTTTAGCGATACTCCTGCCCGGATCGAGCAATCTGTCGGAACTTCCAAGTCTCGATCGGTATCTGTAGAAACTGGAGCTGAATGCTGAGCCTGAGTATCGATAATGGTTGCTTTGGCAGATCGAAGGCTGCGCGAGCGGTCTTGGGAAAGTGTCATGGTGGAGATGTAAGGTAGTGTGTTGAAATCGGGGGGTCGGTCGCCAGCAGCAGAAAATCGATGAAATATGCAGACAGTTCTCAGCTATTTAGATAAGATCGATCGGCTTGGTAAGTAAAATTTACAACACTTCGCTAAAGGTTAACTAGCATTGATAATACACTAAACAATTATGTGCGCGCGACTGTTGATGTCGATTGGAGATTTGACATATTTCGGTAGAAATCTACTACTTCTGGAATAATTTGATTGAGATTGCCCGCACCCAAGCACAAGCAGATATCTCCCGATTGGAGATTATGGGTTAGGTATTGCGATACATCCGCCAGCGTCGGCGCGTAGCGAACGTTCGGGTGATACCGACCGATTTGAGTTACGACTTCTTCACCGCTAATAGTGCCAGTATTTACCTCTCCCGCACTATAAATATCTGTAATAATCGCGACATCTGCATCTTTAAAAGATCGGGCAAATTCATCCAGAAATTCTAGAGTCCGGCTGTAACGATGGGGTTGGAAAACAGCTACAACTCGGCGTTCGGTACCGACTCGCAACCGAGCAGCACTGAGAGTAACCAAGATCTCACTCGGATGGTGAGCGTAGTCATCGATAAAGGTAATGTCATGCTGGTATCCTCGAAGTTCAAACCGTCGTTTGGCACCGCTGAAAGTCTCCAAGCCAGAAGCAATTGCCTCAAAGTCTAAGCCGATCTTGCGACCGACGGCGACCGATGCTAGCGCATTACTCAAGTTATGTTTTCCTAAAACTCCTAACTTTAGTGTTCCCAATAAATTTCCATATTCATATATTTGGGCCGAAGTTCCCGCACTATGATAATCGATATCATCGGCGGTATAATCTGCTACTCGACCCGGTTCGATACTATAAGTAATCGTCGGCTGCATCCGTTCTCTGACGATCGGACAATCGATCGAACCGACAGTTGCTTGACATTGGTTGGCAAATGTGGTGAAAGTGGCAATTACCTGTTCTAGGCTCTTGTAATGGTCGGTATGATCTAGTTCGATATTGGTAATCACCCCAATTGTGGGCGAATGCTTGACGATCGAACCATCGGATTCATCGACTTCTGCCACAAAGTATTCGCTCTTACCGACTCTAGCCGTGCCATCCCACGCCGTTACTTCTCCACCAACGACGATCGTCGGATCGACACCAGCCATCGTCAACATATAGCCAATCTCGCTACTAGTAGTAGTTTTACCGTGAGTACCCGCTACCCCGATACTAGTATATTCATCGATTAACGCGGCTAATACATCCGATCGATGAAAGATCGGGCACCCTCGTTCTAGCGCGGCTGTTAATTCGCTATTTGTCTTGCCAATGGCTGTCGAGCAGATAATTTGCGGAGTTTGCCCGGATGGATGATTATCGAAATATTCTAAATTACTGGCATCCTGCTTGAGGAAAATATGTGCTCCTGCTGCTGCCAAATTGGCCGTAATGTTTGTCGATTTGAGATCGGAACCAGCTACTGGCAATCCCCGTCTGGCTAAAACGTAGGCAAGTCCCGACATGCCTATACCCCCAATGCCGATAAAATGGATCGGACGACCGCCAAAATCAATAGAGCTACCCATAATATTTTCTCACCAGCCAGATAGAACGAGCCTTGCCAACAGGCGTTATCATACCAATAATTGTTTGTTTCCGATCTAAATTCCTTGTCACAGTCATACCGAACGAGAATAGGTTTGTGTAGCAGCCGAATGAGATCGAGATCGCTCTTGTTGAGAATACACTATCTAGCTAAATCGACCAAATTCAGATGTCGTTCCCTGCTTTGCCTCTCAGAATGAAAATCGCGGGGTCGGTCGATTTATCGATCGACGTAAACTACCTACTGGTAAAATTGTCACTTTTAATGGAATAACTATACCAAATTTCACCAATTAGTCCAGATCTTTAGATAAAGTTACATTTTATTGCTACCAATAAACTATATCATGGCTGAATTTTTGCCGATCGACTCATCGATCCAGTCGTGCTGGTGAATAGTAAAATAGACATATGAGCGAGAAAGAAAAATCAGATAGTATCAAAATTGTTGCCGACAATCGGCAAGCTCGGTTCCTGTACGAAATCCTCGAAACTTACGAAGCGGGGGTCGAGTTGTTAGGCACCGAGGTAAAATCGATTCGGGCGGGTAAAGCTAACCTGCGCGATGGTTATGGCTTATTGCGACAGGGGCAAATCTGGCTGTTAAACGCCCACATTTCACCCCATAACTCGACGGGAGCGTATTTCAATCACGAGCCGACGCGCACCCGCAGATTGCTAATGCACAAAGCCGAAATCCGCAAGCTCATCGGCAAAGTCGAGCAACAGGGTTTAACTTTGGTGCCGTTGAAGATGTACCTCAAGCGGGGTAAGGTGAAGGTGACGATCGCATTAGTACGTGGGAAGAAGCTCCATGACAAACGCGACGATCTCAAGAAGCGAGACGATAAACGCGATATGGATCGAGCGATGAAGCGCGGTTAAGTATCTAAAATTCAGGGTAGGGGCAATTCATGAAGCGGCGGTTTTATTCTGGGGGAACCCCAGAATAAAAAACCGACAAGACAGCGGCTCGCGATTGAAATACGCTCCCGTCGAGTTATGGGGTGAAATGTGGGCGTTTAACAGCCAGATTTGCC
>NZ_JANPLS010000364.1:0-2244 GCF_031422475.1 Chamaesiphon sp. VAR_48_metabat_403 | reverse complement strand
GTATTTACTATTTGCCAAAACAGATGTCGAAACGGTTTCGACGCGACTGCTGGCAGCATTTAAAGATTATCTAGATTTATACTGGCAAATGCTCGATCGCGCCGAACCACTCACAGACCCCTCAGATATTCAACGCATCGTCAAAGCGCAACAAGACTACGATCGCTACAGTGCGGAACGCGACCCCGCTTCAGGACTATTTAGCAGCTACTTTGGGCACGAATGGTCGGAACGCTTCTTGCATGAATTTTTATTTGAAGACTCAGTACCTTTAGCTGTAAGCGGGAAAATTTAGACTCACTTCGATTGAGATCTGTTTACCCCCCCCAACCCCCCGAAGATGCGGGGGGCTTTTACGCCCTCCCCTTTCTAAGCTACGGTGTATACACAAGTCGGATAGACTTCGTTTTGAGATCTAAATCCCCCAAACCCCCTTAAAAAGCTTGCTCAGATCCGGATCTTAGTCCCCCTTGAAAAGGGGGATTTAGGGGGATTCCCACCAATTTCGCTGCGATCGAGAGATGTGTATACAGGGTAGCTTTCTAAGGGGAGGGTTGGGGTGGGGTAAAAGCCTACGCATCAAATCAAGTAAACGCCCCTATCTCCTAAAAAATGACACTCTACCAACCCTTCCTGGACTACGGCATCGAATATCTCAAATCGCGGCTAGATGTTAGCGATTATCCCATCCCAGCAGGATTCGATCGTCAAAGTGCGATGACGGGTAAAGGTGAAAAACAGGTAGAAGTGCTAACTACCAGTCATGGATTGCAATCGGCTAAACTGCGGCAAATTCGCGCCGCACACGTCCAAGGCGGCGGATCTTTGCAAGTACTCAATTTTGTGATTTTCCCCCACTTAAACTACGATTTACCCTTCTTTGGGGCAGATTTAGTCACTCTACCAGGCGGACATCTGATCGCGATCGATATGCAGCCGTTATTTTCAGGCGAACCAGCGTATCAGGAGCGTTATAGCACGCCGATTTTACCAATGTTCCACGAATATCAGGCTCATCTACCGTGGGGTGGTGATTTTCCTGAAGAAGCACGCGCATTTTTCTCGCCAGCATTCCTGTGGACGCGTCCGCAAGAAACTGAAGCGGTAGAAACTCATGTATTTGGAGCCTTTAAAGATTATCTTAAAGCCTACCTAGATTTTGTCGATCGAGCCGAACTAATTACCGATCCGCAACGGCTCGAAGAGATTAAGCAAGCGCAACTGAGCTATGTGCGCTATCGATCGGAAAAAGACCCCGCACGCGGCATGTTAAAACGGTTTTATGGTGAAGAGTGGACGGAAGAGTATATCCACGGCTTTTTGTTTGACTTAGAACGAAATATGCCATCTTCGTAGCCGCGTTGTTTTACCTTTTCCCCTTCTCACCCGCGATATTTGCTCGATCCGAGCCTAAAGTGGTGTAACTATGGTGCCGCTCTGCCAACGTACAAGCGTTGTGGTAAAAGACGATCGCCGAATATTAACGTTTGTGACAAAGATGCTGCGAAACGAAAAACAGTTCGCGGAACATTGTATAAACTTAAATTAATAGTTAGGATTAATTATTAGAGAACAGCTCGGTATTAACTGGCGTAGACTCGTAACTCTCTCATATAAATACGAGAGTTTTCCTGAATTTATTAAGTTGTGTTAAGCGATCGCGCACTTCCAACCTAAAAATTTGGGCACCAAAAACTATTAAACGCATACAGGATTAAATAATATGTTAGACGGATTCTCCAAGGTTGTCGCCCAAGCAGATGCACAAGGTCAATACCTCAGCACTGGTCAATTAGACGCATTAGCCGCAATGGTAGCCGACGGCAACAAACGGATGGATACAGTCAACCGGATTACATCCAACTCTTCGACAATTGTTGCTAACGCAGCCAGAAGTCTATTCGCCGACCAACCCAACCTAATTGCTCCTGGTGGTAACGCATACACCAGCCGCCGGATGGCAGCTTGTTTGCGCGATATGGAAATCATTTTACGCTACGTTACTTACGCAATCTTCGCAGGTGACGCATCGGTACTCGACGATCGTTGTTTGAATGGTTTACGCGAAACTTACTTAGCACTAGGTACTCCTGGTTCTTCAGTTGCAGCAGGCGTTCAAAAAATGAAAGCAGCAGCAGTCGAAATCGCTGGCAACCAAACTGGCATCACCAATGGTGATTGTAGCGCGTTGATGTCTGAAGTAGCTGGTTACTTCGATCGCGCAGCAGCAGCAGTAGCTTAGTT
>NZ_JANPLS010000363.1:0-3633 GCF_031422475.1 Chamaesiphon sp. VAR_48_metabat_403 | reverse complement strand
ATTACGTCGGTAATTACATAGTTGCGGACGTGCCCCATGTGTAGATTCCCCGATGGATAGGGAAACATCGACAGTGCGTAGAATTTGGGCTTGGTGCTAGTTGTATCGGTTTTATATAAGTTTTGCTCCGTCCAAGATTGTTGCCATTTCGACTCGATCTCGGCGGGGTTATAAGTATTTTCCATAATTAATACATCCAGTGTTGACTGAATTTAGAGAATTGAAATAAGGTCGCAGTCAATACTTCTCGGTTAAGAACTGCTGACGATTAAAATCGCAGCTAGTGATGCAAAGTCCGCCTTCGCGGACTAACTAATTTTTAGCTTAACCGAGAAGTATTGAGGTCGCAGTCACAAAATTAAATATTCGCACGATCGGCAGTCAAATCTCGATCTTCACTGTGAATTTGCAACCATTCTCGATCGGATAATGGTTCTACCTCAAATTTTACCTGAAAATGTTGCGTGGCAGCTTGAATAAGAGCATCGATAATCTGGGGGATAGTTAATTGAAGAACGGCGGCGGGTGGTAGATCGATCGATTCGCTAAAAACTTGTTTAAATAACTCTAAATCGGGATTGAGTCGCATCGAACCGTGTTGGAGAATTGCGCCTGATTTAATTAATTGGGCACTACCAATGAGTTTATAACCATCCGCACAAACCAGATCTGCACTTGTCGCCGTTCCAAAACAATTGGGGTTGTGAATATAACCCGTTCCGGCTGTGCCGTACTGAATATCGACACCGATCGATCTCCAGCCATCGATGATAAATTGACAAATTTGCTGATATATTTCGGCTCTTTTACCGACAAATCCCGAACCGATGAAGGCATAAGTTAAATCGCCTTGATGCAATACGCCGCGCCCGCCAGTCGGACGTTTGACTAGTTCGATCGGTCGGTCGTGCCATGTTAGAGATTGCCAATATTCGGGATAATGGCGTTGGTGATATCCGAGTGAAATTGTGGGATTAGCCCAAGTATAAAAGCGTAAAGCCGGCGGAATTTTTCCGGTGATATGTTGTTGTAATAACCACCGATCGATCGCCATTTGCAATTGTCCGGTAGTGTCGATCGGCGGTATAATTCGCCATTTTGTTTCTGGAGCGTTCAAGTTTTTATGTGTTTGCTACTATTCACATCTGGCGATCGACACTCGATCGTACGGTGATGATTTACCTCCCTCATAAAGGCTACCGCGTGATAAGTTTGCTGGACTTCGCTTGAGGTTAGTTTACCCCCCCAACCCCCCCTTATAAAACTACCCTGTATACACAAGTCGGCTGGACTTCGTTTCGAGATCCGAATCCCCCCTAACCCCCCTTAAAAAGGAGGGAACCAGATCCGGAAGTCCCCCTTTCTAAGGGGGATTTAGCGGCGGTTTTATTCTGGGGTTCCCCCAGAATAAAAAACCGACAAGACAGGGGGATTTCCACCAATTTCGCCTCTAACTAGAGATGTGTATACAGGGTAGCCTCATAAAGGGGGGGCTTTCTTGCTCCCTCCCCTTTATAAGGGGAGGACTGGGGTGGGGTAAAGATCTACAATCTAAACCATTGCTAATTCGCCTGTAACTTCTAACCGGGTATGAGTCCCGATCGATAAAAATTGGTCGGTGAGAATTTCGGATACTGCTGGCGTAATCCAGCCCATCTGATGCAATAGCTGAATCGCGACGGCATATTTAGCGCGTTTGGCTCCATCGCTGACTTTGATCGTCAAACCCATCCCTTCGCCAACTTTGCCGATACATTGAATTCCTTCGGCTCCGGCTTTGCTGACTAGCTCGCCTTTGGTGAGCTGCATTAATTGGGTGTCGAATTTTCCCCCAGTACCTGCAATTAATTCGGGATGGTGTGTCATGGCGCGGACGATCCGCTCTAGATCTAGGCTTTCTCCAGATGCTAGATAGGCGTAGAGTGTTGCCATTTGGGCTAGCGGCATCAGGTAGACGGGTGCGCCACAGTCGTCATGTACGCCGATAAACTCATCAGGGGGCATTTTAAGAATTTCGGCAAATTTGCTCAAAATTAGTTTTTGCAGGGGGTGAGTGCGCTCTAGATAGTTAGCTAGCGGCCAATTGTGGGCGCGACAAACGGCTAACATTCCGGCATGTTTGCCGGAGCAGTTATGTTCCAGAGGGCTGGTTTTGCCTTCTGGAGTGGGACATTGGAGGGCGTTAGTATCGATATCTGCCCGCCAGAGGATATTAAACGCCTGACGGGTGTGGATGATTTCCGCAGCATGGGAGCTGCACATGATGGCTAAATCGCGATCGTTGAGTTGATAACGTTCTAAAACCCCATTGCTAGTCACGGCGATCGCTTGAAAAGGTTTGAGTGCCGATCGAATAAAGGTCGGATGTTGAGCATCGCCAGCAACCGAGAGCGTTCGCCCACGGCTGTCGCAGACGACGGCTTGCACTTGGTGGGCAGATTCGATAATTCCTTCTCGTAACAAGCGAACGGTAATTGCTGGGGATTTAGTACGTTGAGCCATTATTGGTGGTGATATTTTTGGTTGTTATTTAATTGTTGTCTTGCCGCATAAATCGGTGTCCGCATGAGCGGCGGTGTTTGACTTAGTAATTAAAAATTAATAAATAATAACCCAGTAACCAATTACAGAAACCATCGTTGCTAGTAATGTCAAAAAAGTCGTCTGAATTCGTTTAAGAATTGGTTGAATTTCATAGCTGACTAATAAGCGATCGCGGGTCAGGATTTCTGGTGTTTTGAGCCAATTTTGACCGTCGTACCAGCCGGATTCTTCATAAAAAATCGACTCTCCATACAATCTATTTTTGACGTAAATCCAGCCTAGATACAATCTAACCGTCGCTAGTGCCACAAAGATCGAGCTACCGCCGATCGCGCAAATTCCAAATTGAATCGGATATTTGGCGATCGGAAAACTGGCGGCTGCCAAGGGTGCTGTCGCAATTAGGCTCCAGATCCCGACCCAAAGTAATTTAGTAATATATTTGCCCGGTGCTAATTTCACCCAACCAAAAAACCACGAACTTTGGAGTTCTTGATATTCATTAATCGGCTGTTGTTCTTTGGGAACCGGACAAAAAGAAGTAGGATTACTCATCGATCGCATTAGTCTAGTTCGTTTGTGGTAGGGGGACGATTTCACCGTGTCCCCAGAAGGCTTCGAGATTATAAAATTCTCGTTGTTCTGGCATCATGATATGGACGATCGCATCGCCGTAATCTAGCAAGATCCAACCACCGCGATCTTGTCCTTCGGTGCGTAGTGGTAGCCGATTGAGTTCGGCTTCGATTTTATCGATAATCGAGCCAGAAATCGCGCGCAGTTGTACTTTAGAAAAGCCGGAGACGATTAGTAAATAATCGGCAAGCGTAGAGACTTCGCCGATTTTAATTAGCGTCATATCGCCAGCTTTGCGATCGTCGGCGGCTTCGGCGGCGAGAAATACTAGTTGTTCGATCGTGTAGTCGTCGGTAGTTTGGTTGGTATTTGTCAAGGTTGCGGTTTCAGTCATTCAATTAGGTGTTAGGTGTTAGGTGTTAGGTGTTAGGTGTTAGGTGTTAGGTGTTAGGTGTTAGGTGTTAGGTGTTAGGTGTCAGGTATTAGGGATAGAGCTATAGAGCCTAAATCCCG
>NZ_JANPLS010000362.1:0-1514 GCF_031422475.1 Chamaesiphon sp. VAR_48_metabat_403 | reverse complement strand
GCGGGACGATCGAAATCAGGTACGGCGATCACTTCAAAGCTACGGTTACGTAATTCTGGAACGATTAGATCGCGCAAAAATACCATTTCTTTGGCTTCATTTGGTGCGCTACCGATCGTTTCTGGATCGACAGCCGCGCCGTCATAGCTGCCATAGATCGCACAGATAAAAATCCTACCCATAAAAGTTATACTCCTTGCCAGTTAATAATAAAGGATGTCAGATGTGAAATGTGTCCTAATCTGTCTAATTTTAATTAGGTATTAACTGTAGTTTGGCGATCGCTATTATTTTCTCGATTATACAAGTTATGGATCGGAATCTTTCCAGTCAATATCCTCAAGACATCTTTTAGATCTTTGCTGGTTCCAATCGTAACTTACCAGTCGATCGACCGACTTGGGGCATTTGGCTGTTTACGAGGTTGGTTCAGCCGTCCGGCTGAATTTTTTATCTAGTTTTGCTCGGCTGACTCGGCTATTTGTCGCGGATCGTTCGGCAGAATCGAAGCCGATCGGCAATTAGCAATAAGCTGGTAATTGCTGATATTAACAAAATCAAAAAATGTAGCTCTGCGATTCGATCGATATAAAACCATTCTAGAAGGTTGAACCCAATCGTTAGCAATCTTAACAAATATATGCAGTAATATAGACACTGCTATTTCGCTAAGATTACTTAAACCTGAAAATTTGATTAGGAATAGTTCCGAGAGTTGATGAGTTGTTATCTTCGATTATTTTTCTAATTTCTTCATTGGCGATTCTCTTACAGAGAGGCTACTTCTCTTAATGGAAATGCTACGCTATGACTACGCTCAGTACAAGTCCGCTAACGCGCGATTTTTCACTGAGGTCGATCCGCCAATGAGCCTTTGTGCTAAAGAGTTTATCTTCTAACTCAGAGTTGCGCCGATTGAAGTCGATCGAGTTCGGTTAATACTTCCCGACTGTGAGCGATCGGATTGACATCGGTAAACGTCGCCCGTAAAATTCCTTGAGGATCGATAATAAAACTATGCCGCATTGAGTATATTCCCATCCACGATCCGTAAGCTTTACTAACAGCACCATCTGGATCGGCTAGCAGTGGAAACTTCAATCCTTCCGAGTCACAAAATTCGGCATGAGAATCGATCGAATCGGCACTAACACCAACAATCTCGGCTTGGCGTTGTTGATATTTACTAATATCTTGCTGAAATTTCCGAGCTTCGATCGTACAGCCAGACGTAAAATCTTTGGGATAGAAATATAAAACTACCCATTTGCCAGCATAATCGGCAAGCGATATTTTTCCAGTACCAGTATTAGTAGGTAAGGTAAACATTGGTGCTGGTAAATCTCTAGTCGGCAAAATTCCACCCATCGCACCTGCGACTGGCATCGAATTCCCCCACGAAAACGCACATAAACAAATTGCAAATAAGCTAGTTAAAAAATAACGTCGAGACATGGTGGGAGATGGGAGTTGGGAGTTGGGAGTGTGGGAGGTGTGGGGAGTGTGGGAGGTGT
>NZ_JANPLS010000361.1:0-18139 GCF_031422475.1 Chamaesiphon sp. VAR_48_metabat_403 | reverse complement strand
CGGGAGACCCGACGAACGCGCATCCGCTTTTTAAGGGGGTTGGGGGGATTTAGATCTACGCTTTTCAGACACCCTCTCAGCTAGACTTTATTTCGAGAAAATAAGTGCGGTTAAAGAAATCGCTTTATCCATATTTAAGTTTAAACCGGAGAATTACTAAATTCAGAACTAAAGTAACTGCATTTGCGCTAATTATTGGAGCACTTTTAACTAACAAACCATAAATCAGCCACATCGAAACTCCCGCAATAAAAGATAGCAAAGTTGGCAAAGATAGATCCTTCGTGGATTTGGACTGCCAAACCTGCACGACTTGAGGCAAAAAAGCTGCCGTTGTCAGCGTTGCCGCTAAATAACCGACGAGATCGATCGATGCCATAATTAATTTGCTCCTGTAAGTATCAATAAAGCCCGATTTATCACAATCTTCCTCGATCGTGCCAATCCCTGCCGCATTTTATTATCGGCGGTTTTATTCACAAAATCTTGCACTCGCCCACAAGTGGAGATCGATAACAATAAACTAGATGATAAACTAAGAAAATTGGGTATCGATCGCGAGACTCTCTAACTAAAGCCAGCAATTTTTAGCTGGAGTACTTGGTGTCCGATCGCCATCCACTCTTTTCAATAAAATATGTTTAATAGTCTCGACCCGATTTGGCTATTTTTGGGCGGATTAGTCATTCGATATGGCGGCGACTTACTCAAACTTATCGTTCGGTTTGGATTGCAACGATTGTTATGTCAAATTACGATCGCTGACACCAATCCGATTTATAGTGCAATTTGTTGGGAATTAGAACGGACAGGCAAAGTGTATGACTTTAGCGAACTTATCTATACTTCGACCCCATTAGTACCGCCCGCGATCGAATCACCGACGCTCAAAACCAGACTCCAACCGCGTGCGGGTTGGATTGGCGTAGGTTCTCAGGGCGCATATATCGGCATCCACCGCCACGATGTCAAGGTCACCGATTTACAAAATACCCAGCTCCTGACCTTAGCGACATTACGCTGGTGGCAGCCGCAACTGCTGGCATGGCTGACCAAAATCGAGAATAATTACAATATCGAGGCACCATTAATCGTCAGGCTGATTGGTGGGACAATTTCGATCGTCCGGACTCAAACCAAGCGGAACAGGGCAACTTTAGCTCTAGATACCATCACCGAAACCGAACTATTCGGCGATCTCGATCGATTCCTCCACAGTCGGGATCTTTATCGGCAGCGGGGGATTCCTTGGCGGCGCGGATATCTGCTCTACGGCCCCCCAGGTACGGGTAAAAGCTCGCTAATTCAAGCGATCGCTAGTTTTTATGGTCGGCAGCTTGTATCGCTTTCCTTGACCGATATGGATGATAGTGCGCTCCTGCGGGCTTGGTCGGAAATTACTGCGACTTCGATCGTTGCATTAGAAGATATCGATAGTGTCTTTACAGGGCGCAAGCCATTAGGCGCGCTCTCATTTAGCGCGCTTCTAAACACCCTCGATGGCGCGGGAGCCGTCGAAGGCAGCATTACCATCTTGACAACCAATCATCGCGAACAGCTCGATCCCGCTCTGATTCGTCCGGGTAGGTGCGATCGATCGTTCGAGCTAGGTTATTTAAGTGCCCAAAGTTGTGCCAAGATGTTTTTATGTTTCTTTCCCGATCCCAATTTAGCCGCAAAAATCGGTCAGCAGTTGGGTAATTATCGAGTTTCACCTGCTGCTTGGCAAAATTATCTTCAGCGTCAGGATAGTGCTGAGGCAGCGGTATTTAATTGCGATTTTGCAGAGCTTCAAGTTATAGATTGAACGACATCCGCATTAATCTTTTACTTCGTTGTTGCTAGAATTACTAACGCGATCGCCAATTGTAGATTGCCAGCGTCAAAAACATCGCGATCGTTATCGTAATTGCTGGAATGACAGAATGGGAAAAAAATGCCGTAACCGCACTCATAATTGAGATCGTGAGTGCGGTTACGGCAATCCACATGTGGTTTGGTCGCTCGAAGACGATCGCGTGAGTAGTTTTCTGCGATCGGTTGTTACCAATAACCAACAGTATCTAGATCCGGCAAGTCTGAGCAAAATTGAAGATTTACTAAAAGTTGAAAGCTAACAATCGATTAAGATTGCATGGTAGAAAGTTGCGCCACCATTTCCGCACGAGATGATACTTCTAGCTTGCGAAACATCCGCTTTAAAGCCTGCTTGACCGAATTTTCGGTAATCCACAATTCGGTGCCGATTTCGGCATTCGTGCGCCCTAAAGCAACTAATTCGACAATTTGTAATTCGCGCGGTGTTAATCGATTGGTTTTTAAAAAGTGAGGTTGCGATCTGGCTGTCGCCGCCCAAATCGATAAATGCAAACAGATGCCACTCAGATCGGCTAAATTTTGCGGATCGAAAGCAGACATCGACTTTTCGCGAGTACAACCCACCGCACCTACTAATTTACCACGACTGACGATCGGCCCCGCCATCACATGCCAATGATCGGCGCGAGGACAAATCGCGCTCCAAATTTTGGGCGATGTCACTAATTCTTCATGTACGGGCGCGTGATGCTCGGAGAGATAACGGGCGACGGGATTATGTTCGATCGATAAGGCGACATTTAAAATCTTTTGAAGATTGGGATTTAGCTCCGAAAGCTCGTCGAAGAAAAAAATCCCTGCTCTGGTGGCGGCAAAATGTTCGCCAACTTTGGGTACGAGTTGCGCTCGTAAATATCGTCGATCTTTAACTTTATCGATATCTTCAAATAAAACCTGTAAAGAACTAGTCATACTATCCAAAAGAGTACCCGATCGAGGACTATCCGCGATTGCTGTTCGCTTCTAGTATAGACACTATCCACTCTATCGCGATCGCTACACCGATATGAACCAATCGGCAATATTTAGCCCCTTCTTTGCCACACTGCTGCTGACACTAATTGTGTGGGTGTACATGTACATTCGCCGAATTACTTTTATTACCAGCAGCAAACTCAGTCCTGGCGAGTTAGCAATCCCTGGCAAACTAGCCCAAATCTCGCCACCTAGTGTATCCAATCCATCAGATAATTTCAAGAATTTATTCGAGATTCCCATCCTTTTTTACGTACTAGTTCTCTACCTATCGATCGAGCAGCAGGTAGATATAGTGTATGTAAATGCAGCTTGGATCTTCTTTGGATTTCGCGTCCTGCATAGTATAGTTCACTGTACATTTAATAAAGTGATGCTGCGGTTTTATTTATACTTATTTTCCACGTTAGCAGTCTGGTTTATGGCAATTCGAGCCGCATTTGTCCATATTAGTAATTAGTCAGATCTATTCTCACAGTCATTAACTTTTTCAAGCAATCTGCAAACCGACGTGCAACCTTTAGTAGGGGCAATTCATGACTTGCCCCTACTAAAGGAGGAATTGCAAGTTATTTAAGCCTCATTTCTTAGAAAGCACTTAAATCTAACGATTCCTGAGTTGTTAAAAATGCTAACAATCGTTGCTTAATTCGAGCGACACCACCAGCTACATTCGATTCGATATTTAATGGCATCACCGGATCGTGGAGAGATAGTCGCAGCAAGAACCAACCAGCTTCACTCTCAGATCTGCAAGCAATCCGCACCCCTTCATAATTATTCGGCACGATCTTCCAGTCGGCTTGACTGGCTGCAAATGTTTGCAATCGATCGATTACACTATTGCCATGCGCTTGAAAGTCTTCGGTATTAATTTTAATTCGTAATTCTTGACTTTCTGCTGGTTCTTGAAGATTGGCAATGAGATCGGTTAACAATTTACCAGCTAATCGAGATTTAGTCAGTTCGATTAATAGTTTGGTAACTAAATAAGCACCATCGTCGAGAAAGTGGTTTTCTTTCATCGCCGCATGTCCCGAAGTTTCGATCGCTACCCACGACTCTTTACCCTCCTTATTCAGTCGGATCGACTCATTAATAACATTCTTATAACCGCGTTTAAACCGATGATGAATGCCGCCTAAATCTTGCTCGATAAATTGTGTCAATCCATCCGAAGTAATCGAATCAGTCACGATTGTAGAGTGTGGATATTCTTGTAAAACGATTGCACTAATTAAGCCGATTAAGCGATTGCGATTGAGTTCTTTACCACTGCTATCTACCGCCGCAGATCGATCGACATCGGTATCAAAAATTATGCCAAAATCTGCTTTGTGTTTAATTACCGCTTGACAAATTGCTGCCATTGCTGCCGGATCTTCAGGGTTGGGAACGTGGTTGGGAAAAGTTCCATCGGGATCTAGAAATTGGCTCCCAGTGGTATCTGCACCTAATGGTTGCAATACCCGATCGACATAAAAACCACCCGCACCATTACCAGCATCGACGATAATTTTTAGTCCGGCTAACGGACGCTCGAAATTAGTCGGATGGTTGACAGATTGACGAATTTTTTCGACAAATTGGTTAGCATATACCGACATAAAATCGCGATCGGTAACGTTCCCTTTTACTGCTGCCAGCTCGAATTTATTAGTTGCCGCTAACGCTAAAATATCGGTAATATCTTGCTTTTCTAAACCACCTTGCGCGGTAAAAAACTTCAATCCATTCCGATTGAATGGTAAATGACTGGCTGTGAGCATAATCGCGCCATCGCACTCAAATCCAGGCGTGATGGTACTCATAAACATCGCTGGAGTCGAAGCCATTGCAAAATCATTCGCCGCAGCACCGATGGAGGTAATCCCGTCGAGCGTGGCTTGCATAATTGCTGGCCCCGATAAGCGGCTATCGCGTCCTACTGCTACAATTAACTCGGTACTGGGTTTATTTACCTTGCCACAGAGCCAGGTAGCAAAGGCTTGTCCGAGAATTTTAGCGACTTCCGGGGTAAGATTGACACGTTCGTTTTCGACACCTTCTAGGGCAATCCCGCGAATATCCGAGCCATTTTGCAGCTTCTTCCAGTTAAAATCTCGATCGATCGCCATTTGGAGTAACACCCGCTATTTTCCGTATGTATAGCTAAAGTACTCTAAAATAAGTAAAGTAACCTGCATACTTTATAAAATCTTTTGGTGTTTTCGCCGATCGCGCGTAAGAACTTGTGGTTTGAGAGATTGATGGCTATAATTGCCTCGATCGGTTTAATCGTAGCAATATTTGACTTTACTTATCTATCTTGGCGCAGTTTTTACTTCCGAAATATCCCGGCGATCGTCCGAGCCTACGATCCAGTTAAAGGTGTCGAACCCAATCGCGAAACCGAGCGTTATCTCAACGCCGTCGAACAACTCAAACTGACAGTAGCACAAAGTGGATTAGCCTCGGCTCAAACTCAAAGCTGGCTCCAAGAATTAGATACTCTTAGCGTCAGTCTAATTCAAAATAATCCGTTTCAAGTAGCCGGGAAAACAGGCAATTTAGAAAAAATTAAAAATGAAGTTCGCGATCGCGTTCAAAATCCATCGGCTAAAGGTGCCTTTCAAACATTCTGGAGTCAGAAATATTTAACCACAGCAGGCTGGCATAAAGAAATTCAATTTTACGATCGCAAGATTAAGCCATTAATTGTCACTAACTATTATCGACGCTTAAATGAATCTGGCGATTATGTCGATAACTTTTGGCAGATCGATATTATTTTTATCGGTATTTTTACTATTGAATTAATCGGTAGAATTTTTTACCTATGCCGTCATAATCGCAGACTGAGTTGGCAACAAGCGATCGTCCGCCGCTGGTACGATCTAATTTTAATTTTACCATTCATTCAACTACTGCGAGTAGTTCCAGTTATCATTCGATGGCATCAAGCCAAATTAATAAATCTCGACATCGTAAAAACAGAACTAAATCGCTTATTTGTCGGTCAAATTGCCACCGAACTCACCGAAACAGTAGTAATTGAAGTATTAGAGCAAACTCAGTCGGCATTAAGAACCGGACAAATCGTTCGAGTCGTGCGAGGTTATCTCAATACTCCCCATGTAGATCTCAATAATATTAATGAAGTTGAAGTCTTAATCGAAATAATTTTAGAAATCGTCATCTATCGAGTGATTCCTAAAATTCAACCAGATTTAGAAGCAATTTTCAGACACTTGTTTCAAAAAGCCTTATTAGAATCTCCCGCTTATCGCAATCTTAAAATGCTCCCAGGCATCGGTGAATTGCCCGCTCAGGCGATCGATCGAGCCGTTAAAGAAATTTCGGCATCGATTTATACCGCCCTCACCAAAGTCATGGAAGACCCCGATAGTAGCAAACTCAGTCGTCGCCTCGCCGAGAATCTGACTAAATCGATCGGCGATGAAATGCAACGCGGACAAACGATCGTCAAAATTGAATCTTTACTCTACGATCTGATTGAAGAAATTAAGGTTACGTACGGTAAAAACCAGAATTAAAATGTTTCCGAATTATTTGTGAGATTCTATTTTGATGTTAATTTAACCGCAGAGGCGCAGAGAGCGCAGAGGGCATAAAGAAGCTAATGTATATTGTTTGAGCAGGAAGGTAGTACTCACTATCCATTATTCACTATCCACTAAAGTAACTATGCCTATTTCAATCGGTTGTGCTATTTGGTCTTATCCTGGTTGGATTGGTGAAATTTATCCACCCAAAACACCAGCCAAAGAATTTTTGCGCGTATATAGCAACCATTTCCCAGCCGTCGAAGGTAATACCACTTTTTATGCTATCCCAGATCGAGCGGCAATCGATCGATGGATCGCTCAAACTCCGCCAGGATTCAAATTTTGTCTCAAGTTTCCGCGTGCGATTACTCACAACGGATTACTCGTACCCTACCTACTTCAGGCGCAAGCATTTATTACTCAAATGCAAGAATTAGGCGACAAATTAGGAGTGATGTTTATTCAGTTACCACCCAACTATGCACCCAGCGAAGGATTTGCAGACTTAACAGCATTTCTAACTGCATTATCGGATCGAGATGTCTCGCTCGCCCTCGAAGTTCGACATCTAGATTGGTTCGATTCGCCCCATCGAGAGCGGTTAAATGAGTTGTTGACTAAATTGGGTATCGGACGAGTTATCCTCGATTCTAGACCGATTTATGAGGCAGATAAAAGCGGGGAAGTTGCGATCGCCTGTAAAAAACCGCGCGTACCAATTGACTTGACACTGACAGCACCTTTTAGTTTAATTCGGTATGTTTCTCATCCCGTGCGATCGGCAAATCAAATTTGGTTGAATGGCTGGGCAAAGCAAGTTAAAATCTGGTTGCAGCAGGATACTCAAGTATATATGTTCGTGCATTGTCCGATCGAGGTAAAATCGCCGATTAATGCGCGTTATTTGCATGAGGTATTAGTATCATCGGGTATTTCACTTGCGCCATTACCACCTCCATTTAGCGATGATTCACCTGTGCAATTGAATTTGTTTTGATTTTCCCGATCCATTACGTAAATAATAACGCTTGTAGGTTCCATAATTTGGATCTTTTTTTAACCGCAGAGGCGCAGAGAGCGCAGAGAGGTTTATTGTTAGAGGATGAGGCGACGGATGCCTTCTTTTAAGAGTGGAACGTTGAAGTTAATTAGGAGTCCGAGAGGATATCCGGTCATTTTAAGGTAGGAAATTACTTGAGCATCATGGACGGGTCGTAAATTTTCAACGGCTTTTAATTCGATAATAATTGTGTCATCAATAACTAAATCCATTCTACCTGTGCCAACTTTTCTACCTTTGTAATTAACTGAAACTTCAACTTCTCGTTCAAACTGAATCTGACGATGTTCTAATTCAAATGCTAAAGCATCCGCATACACCGACTCTAAAAATCCTGCACCTAAAACTCTGTGTACCTCCATCGCCGCACCAATCACCCCATAGCTCAATTCTCTTACCTCTGCGCTCTCTGCGCCTCTGCGGTTTAATTTTCCTAAATCCATATCATCCATATTTCTTACTCCCTTCCCTATGGCACAATTATATTAGAGTGCCAACATTATGCATCCCATGACAGCTAATCTACCCCCCCAGTACGACGCAAAGACAACCGAAGCCAAATGGCAACAGATTTGGGACACCAACCAAACCTATAAAGTCGATCCGGCTAAAGGTGGAAAACCTTTCTGTATCGTCATTCCGCCGCCAAACGTGACGGGGAGTTTGCACTTGGGACATGCGTTTGAACAGTCGCTAATCGATGCGCTGATTCGGTATCATCGGATGTGCGGGGATAATACGCTCTATCTCCCCGGTACGGATCATGCCAGTATTGCGGTACAGACGATTCTAGAGAAGCAGCTCAAGGCTGAGGGTAAGACGCGGTATGATGTTGGACGCGAGAAATTTTTAGAGCGCGCCTGGGAATGGAAGGTGGAGTCTGGCGGTACGATTGTCAATCAGCTCAAGCGGATGGGTGTTTCGGCAGATTGGACGCGGGAACGGTTTACGTTGGATGAGGGGCTGTCTGCGGCGGTATTAGAGGCGTTCGTGCGGCTTCACAAAGATGGGATGATTTATCGAGGGCAGTATTTAGTCAATTGGTGTCCAGCTTCGCAATCGGCGATAGCGGATTTGGAGGTAGAGAATAAGGAAACCAATGGGAATTTGTGGTATTTCCGTTATCCGTTAAGCGATGGTTCGGGATTTATTGAAGTGGCCACTACGCGCCCGGAAACGATGTTGGGCGATACTGCTGTTGCGGTGAATCCTAAAGATGAAAGATATAAACATCTGATTGGAAAAACGGTTAACTTACCGATTATTGGCAGAGATATTCCCATTGTCGGTGATGATTTTGTCGAGGCTGAATTTGGAACTGGTTGCGTGAAGGTAACACCCGCTCACGATCTCAATGATTTTGCGATGGGCAAGCGTCACGATTTACCGTTAATTAATATTATGAATAAAGACGGCACTCTCAATGAGAATGCTGGCGAATTTAACGGGCAAGAACGCTTTGCAGCCCGACGTAATGTAGTTGCAAAATTAGAAGAACTGGGTAATTTAGTTAAGATCGAAGCTTATAAGCATACCGTACCTTATAGCGATCGGGGTAAAGTGCCGATCGAACCTTTATTATCGACTCAATGGTTTGTCAAAATTCGCCCGATGGCGGATAACTGTCTGGAGCATTTAGACAACCAGAATTCCCCCGAATTCGTCCCGCAACGCTGGGGAAAAGTATATCGGGATTGGTTGGTTAAATTGCAAGATTGGTGCATCTCACGGCAATTGTGGTGGGGACATCAGATTCCGGCTTGGTATGCTGTCAGCGAATCTGGTGGGGAGATAACAGATAACACGCCATTTTTTGTGGCTAAAAATGAAGAGGAAGCACGAGTAAATGCGATCGCGCAATTTGGTGCAGATGTAAAATTAGTTCGCGATCCCGATGTGTTAGATACTTGGTTTTCGTCAGGATTATGGCCGTTCTCGACTTTAGGTTGGCCGGAAAATACTGCCGATTTAGAGATGTATTATCCCACATCGACATTAGTTACTGGCTTCGATATTATTTTCTTCTGGGTGGCACGGATGACGATGATGTCTGGATATTTGACGGGAAAAATGCCGTTTGAGAATGTCTACATCCACGGCTTAGTTCTGGATGAAAATGGTAAGAAGATGTCGAAGTCATCTAATAATGGGATCGATCCCTTATTGCTAATCGATAAATACGGTACCGATGCGCTGCGCTATACTTTAGTCCGCGAAGTAGTCGGCGCGGGACAAGATATTCGGATTCAATATAACCGCAAAACCGACGAATCGGAATCTGTCGAAGCCAGTCGTAATTTCACGAATAAAATCTGGAATGCGGCGCGATTTGTAATGATGAATTTTGAGACATCCGAATTTAAATTCGATCTGGTAACCCTCGCAACGCCAGCCACCGAATCTTTAGAAGTAGCCGATAAATGGATTTTATCCCGCTTCCATCAAACTGTCCGACAAACGAGCGATAATATCGATCGATATGCTTTAGGCGAAGCAACTAAAGGTTTATATGAATTCTTTTGGGGTGACTTCTGCGACTGGTATATCGAGCTAGTTAAATCGCGATTGCAAGAAGATGCAGAGCCGACTAGTAAATTAGTCGTGCTGCAAACCCTAGCCTTGATTTTGGATGGCATCTTAAAATTATTGCATCCATTTATGCCACACATTACGGCGGAAATTTGGCAAACGTTAACGCAGTCGGAATCCCCACTAACCCCCTTCGAACATGGGGGAACAGGAGATATCTCGATTCAACCTTATCCTACTAGCGATCCTAGCTTAATTAATCCTGAACTCGATCGCGAATTCGATCTGCTCATCGGCGTGACACGCACTATCCGCAATCTCCGCGCCGAAGCAGATCTCAAACGCGCGATTAAAGTCTCAATTATTCTCCAAAGCGATAGTACAGCCGAGCGAGAAATATTAGAACGTGGGAAAACTTATCTATGTGATTTAGCGCAGATCGAACAGCTTACCATTGTCGATAAATTAACTGAAGAACCAACCAGATCGATCGCGAGTGTCTTTGCTACCGTCCAAATTATTTTACCACTAACAGGTGTAGTAGATCTCGAAGCTTTTAAAGCCAAAATTCAGAAGAAGATCGATAAAATAAATAAAGAAATCGAATCGATTAACGGTAAATTAAACAATGCTAAATTTATCGAACGCGCGACACCAGAAGTAGTTCGGGCAACTCAAGATAGTTTAGTCGAAGCCCAAAAACAACAAGAGATTTTACAAGCAAGATTAAACCAATTCTAACAGCGCGATTTTAGTCATTAAATTTCCCTCAAAAAGGGAGACTAAGATCCGGATCTGAGCAAGCTTTTTAAGGGGGTTCGGGGGATTTTCCAGGGTTTACGAATGCTAATCTTACTTCTAAAACATTCTCTAACCCCCGCCAACGATCGTGACAATTTCTAATCGATCGTTAGCTTTAATCTCTGTCTCATCCCAAAACTGACGATGCAAAATTTCACCATTGTATTCTACTGCCAAGAGCCGAGGATTTAGCCCCATTTCTACGAGTAATTGGGGTAAAGTTGTTTGTGGCAAACAGGTACGATTTTCACCATTAACTTGTAACTCGATCGACTCCATCATATACCTAAAACCTAATACCTAATCCCGGTCAGTGAGCGACAGCCGTTGGCGATAGCCTGCCGTAGGCATACTGAATACCTAACCCCTACTACCTAACTGCGGGACTCGATTTAACATTGCCAGACAAGATTGTACCGCTTGAGTGGGAGTCTCGGAATTCATAATCGCCCGCACGATCGCGATCGCAGGTGCGCCAGCTTGGAGGACATCATCTATATTAGTATTATCGATGCCGCCGATCGCAAACCACGGTATGGTGGCATTCTTAGCAGCATGTTGAACGTATTCTAATCCTGCTGCTGCTTTACCCGCTTTTGTTGGCGTTTCATAAACTGGCCCCACGCCGATATAGTCGGCACCTTCTTTAATTGCTTGAGCCATTTCTGAGGGGTTAGTGGTCGATTTACCGACGATCCGCTGCGATCCGAGGATTTGCCTCGCCAGTGCGATCGACACGTCTTGCTGACCCAAATGCACCCCATCGGCATCGACAGCCAGAGCCAGATCTACTCGATCGTTGAGAATGAATAACGCCCCATAATTATGACAGAGTTGGCACATTTGCCGCGCGATCGCCAATCGATCGATATCGTTGGCTTGCTTATCACGATATTGCACTAAAGTCAATCCCCCCTGTAGTGCTGCTTCGACGCGGGGGAGTAAATCTGGACTGGGAGCGGTAACCAGATATAACTTGGCACTAGTTAGCAGTTGGCGGCGGCGATAGGCGAGTAAGTTGCTCTCTAATGTATACACCCGATACCGCATCTGCTTGCAGCCGCTACTGAGGTTGGGCGAGTAAAGTTTGCCATATTCTTCCAGTACTCGCAATGCTTCTTGGATTCGACACAAGTTGGCTTGAAGCAGTTGCTCGATTCCCGTACGCTGTTCTTCGCGTGGATGACTCAGCGCGGTACCGACATCTCCAGAAGTGTCTCGTGCGGAGCGAATTTCTGGCGTATGCCACATCCCCAATTCTTGACGCATCTGCTTGCATTCACTCGCCAGCGCGCTATTATTTAGCGCAAACCTGCACCATTCTTCGATAATTCGCAATCCCTCCCGCGCTCGATCGAAATTCGCATCCAAAATTCGCCATACAGCAGGTTGGATTGAGGCGAGGGAGGTGTCGAGCATAGGGAGTGTGGGGGGAGGGGACTGGGTGACTGGGTGACGGGGGGACTGGGTGACGGGGGGACAAAGAAGATATTTATTTCCCTTTACCCCTTACCCTTGACCCTTTACCCCTAAAACCTAAAGCCTAATACCTAAAGCCTAAAGCCTATTTTTTACCAACTTGCGCTAGGGCTTTTTCTAAATCGGCTAGAGATGCGGCACCTGTGACGACTTCGCCGTTGATAATAAAAGTGGGTGTACCGTCGATACCGAGTTTGCGTCCTAGTTTAAAGTCTTCAACGATCGCGTTATCGGCAATTTTGCGATCGGCATTAAATTTATTAAGATCTAATTTGAGACTAGTTGCAGTTTCGACATAAAAGGCTTCACCTAGTTTAGCTTGATTGGTATACAAGGCATCATGATATTCCCAGAATTTACCTTGTTTGTTAGCTGCCCAAGCAGCACGCGCGGCGGGGAGAGCTTCGGGATGAATTTGAGTGAGGGGGAAGTATTTATAAACTAGGGTAACTTTATCTTTATGTTTTGCCATAAACTGTTTGACACTTTTATCGGCAGTGGCACAATATGGACATTGAAAATCTGAAAATGCGACCATGACAATCTGACGATTGCTAGCTCCAGTTGTGGGTGAATCGCCAATAAATGATTTGGTGTCTTTGCGCGCCAATTTTAATGCGGCGGCTTGAGCTTTTTGTTCTTTGGCTTGTTGTTCGAGTGCGTATTTTTGCAATACTTCTAGCATGACAGCCGGATTGCGGCGGATGACTTCTAGAATTTGTTTTTCTAATTGGGGGCTGACTTTTACCGATTGGTCGATTGCGATTTTAGTCGGTATCTGGGTGGGGTTAAGTTCTAGATCGTTTAATCGATCGAGCGCAATTCTCGTTTGTAGTGGCTGCGCTGAAGATTTATCCACTTGTCGATCCAGCGTTTGATTCGATGTCGATATCGATTCGGCACGGACGGGCAAAGCACCTAAAAACAATGATGATAGTAACAGTGATAAAATCGGAAACCGCCACAAGCTAAGTAAGTAATTCATATTTAGATATCGGGGTAATGTTAATGCGATTATCCAGCATATAGGCTCCGCCAACGAATAGCAAATTCAGGGCTATTTGCGATATTTGAAATTCATTTTACCTTTATAACCTGTCAAAGTCGCAATCTCTTTTAAATCTTTAGTGCCAGTAAAATATTTACCACGAATTACCCAAGTGGGAAACATTTGAATATTCTTATCTTTACATAACTGCCTTTGGGAATTTTCCCCATCGGCTGCACATTCGACATAGAGTAATTTTGCCGCAGCAGTGGCACCAAACAATGACTTTTGTTTCTGACAATGAGAACACCAGTAAGCACCATAAAACTCGATCTTATTAGCTACCAAATATTCGACTAGCTGCGTCTCGGCTATGCCGGAAACCGTCTCTATTTGCGGTTCGGCAGCGACTAAAGATTTAGGGCTATTACTATATGGCTTAGCCGTGTTATTGGTGATTACCTGCCTAGCTAAAATGGCGTTGTCGCTGGTGGGGATCGATGGGTTGGCTCGAACTGTAGCCAGGGGAATCGCCATACTACCGATCGCTAGCGCGATGGATGTTGCGATCGTCGATCGAAATAACCGTACTTTTGTCAGCATAAAATAGAATCGAACTACGATGAGCAATTTCATAACATATAAACTATTTGTGGCATTCGCACAAGTTTTACCACGTTACAATTACTCAAAATACTGGCAAGATCGCCTCATAGCTTTACAGTTCGGGATTATTGACGGACTAATTTATCGTACTTAAATCCTGTAGTACCTTTGTATCCAGTCAACTCAGCGAGTTTTGCTAGTTTTTTGATTCCCCCATCTAATAATTTGCCGTTAACTTCCCAAGTGGGAAATCCTTTAACACCCGCTTTCGCGCACAGTTCTGGCTGCGGATTCTTTTTAGCATCAGCAGCACATTCGATATTGGTAACTCGATCCCAAGCTTCTTTGCCGAATAATTGTTTTTGTTCGTAACAATGAGGACACCAGTAAGCACTATACATCTTGGCTCCTTGCTGCGTCAGGTGTGTAGCCAATTCGACTTCCGCAGCACCAGATGTCGATTTAATTTCCCAACCGATGCCCCGTTCGGGATCGGTAATCGGAGCCAGTGCAGTAATTTCGCCACCACCACCGATTGCGGTATTGTAGAGTACTAGCGATACTAGCACCGCGCCCAGAGCCGCTGCTGTACCAGAAAAGAAGAGCTGTCCGACATCTTCCCAGTCCCGACCAAATATTGTCAGTCCAAAAATTACAAATGTAAATATCGCTGATGCGATACAAAATGGACAGGCTGCTTTGATGACAAATGCTAGTAAATACATCAAATAACCGCTAAATACCGACAATCCTGCGCCAGCTAAAAACAACCCCAGCCACGTCAGATTATTGAGCTGATTGTGTGTTGCTTTATTTGTTTTGGGATCGACTAATGTCGGTGCAAATGCCATCACCGCTACAGCAACATAACTCAATAACCCCAAACCAGTCAGGGGAAAATTACCAACATTTGCAAAGGGACTAGCCAGCACGATCTGACAGCCTTCGGAGCCGCATATGCCGTTGTTGCTAAGTTTTACCCATGTCAGGTAAGCAGTTACACAAATGCCTAAAATCGCAGTCGCTCCAATCAGCAATCGTGAGTATTGATAAATCCAGGGAACTTGACGACGTTTCATAAAAATTGGGGATAGGGGATAGGGGGTAGAGGATAGGGGATAGGGGATAGGGGATAATTTACCTCTTAGATGACTGTAACTGTGAATTTTGGAACAAATAGTGTTGGCAACTTACCTAAAATACATACCAGAGCCAGCTCTATATACTTTCCGTTCACTGTTCCTTGTCTTGAAAAGCACTTTTCGCTATTCCCTATTCCCTATTTGTGAATTTTCATCGAATCGATCGCGCGTTGTACCGATCGATTTGCAATATCTTGACGAAGTGTTTCGACAAATTGACTGACGCGGATGGGGTCGATTGAGTTCTCGATTTTACCTTGACGTTTGAGCGAACTCGACACGATCGCCCCGTCGGCAAATTGCATCAGGCTATTAATATTATGATAGTCTGCACCGCTGCCAATGATAATGGGCGTGCTGCCAGCAGCGGCTTTAGCCTGCTGCAAATCATCTAGACTTGGGGGACTGCCCGTGACAGCTCCCGATAGAATTATCGCGTCTGCTAGCCCCCGATCGATTGTTTCGCGTACGGCAGTAGTCAGATCGCTAGAACTTAATGGTTGAGCGTGTTTAACCAGCACATCCGCCATGATTTTGACATTGCTACCTAATTCGCGGCGGTAGCGCAGTAGTTCGTAAGCGCAGCCTTCAATTAAGCCCTGATCGGTTGCCATGACTCCAGAGAGGACATTGACCCTAATAAATGCCGCACCAGTGCAACTGGCGATCGCCATCGCACTGAGGCTATCATTGCGTAAGACATTGATCCCGATCGGGATGGAAACTAATTGCATCAAGCGCGAAACGATCGTCGTCATCGTGCTGACTACGGCAGGATCGACGCGGCTTTTAGGAAACGGCGCATCGAAAAAGTTCTCGACGATCAGCCCATCGACACCACCAGAAACCAGTGCGACTGCTTCTTGTTCGGCTCGATCGATAATGGCTTTGAGACTGCCACCCCACCGAGCGGAAGTCGGCAGGGGGAGCAGATGGACTACGCCAATAATTGGTGTAGTGGTGTTAAAAATTTGCTGTAAATTCACGTTTTGCGTTTAAACTAGGCGGATGGCGATTGCCGCGCCAACTCAAGCTGTGGCATGACCGAACCATAAGACTCAATCTTCACCTATATTATCCACAATTAGGCTGGCGTAACTCACAAAAAATTTTCCTCAATTGCCATTCGTTGGCGATCGGTCATTATTTGCTACTTTACATTTCGCAACATCGTGCTAAAATATAGCAGGATAACTCAATTATACTTGCCAATACTGCTTCTCACCCGATCGGGAAAATTTAGTAAAGATATAGTACTATATTGTTCTAGTGGAACAGCGACAGAGTTCAAAAATACAGCAAGTAGCAATGCGCTTGCTAGGTTAAGCATAGTCAACAGATTAGTAGTGGGTAGATTAAGCCCATTTCCAAGTTTGAACTGGTGACTGATTTATCGAAAGCCACACTACTGTTGGAGACAGAAAGATCGAGACTACATGGGCAACAAGCCAACAATTGCAATATCGCACTTAGGGTGCGAAAAAAATCGCATCGATAGCGAACACATGCTAGGTTTGCTAGTCGAAGCAGGATACGAAGTAGACGCGGATGAAACCGCAGCAGACTATGTTATTGTCAACACTTGTAGCTTTATCGATGCAGCCAGAGCTGAATCGATCCAGACGCTAGTAGAACTAGCTGAAGCCAATAAAAAGATTGTAATTACTGGCTGCATGGCGCAGCATTTTCAGTCAGAATTACTCGCAGAAATTCCCGAAGCTGTAGCGGTAGTGGGAAGTGGTGACTATCACAAAATTGTCGATGTCATCGAGCGATCGCAGGGTGGGGAACGGGTGGTAGAAGTCACCCCAGAGCCAACCTATATCGCTGACGAGCATACACCTCGCTATCGGACGACAACTGAGGGTGTAGCTTATTTACGTGTAGCTGAAGGCTGCGATTACGCTTGTGCTTTTTGCATTATCCCTCACTTACGCGGGAAACAGCGATCGCGTACGATTGAATCGATCGTTGCTGAAGCCCAAAGATTGGCAGATGAAGGAGTGCAAGAACTAGTCTTGATCTCTCAGATCACCACCAATTACGGTCTCGATATCTATGGCACGCCAAAGCTAGCAGAACTCCTGCGCGCTTTAGGTAAAGTAGATATTCCGTGGGTGCGGATGCATTATGCTTATCCCACTGGCTTGACTCCCAAAGTCATCGCGGCAATGCAAGAAACGCCGAACATCTTGCCCTACCTCGACTTGCCATTACAGCATTCCCATCCTGAAATTCTCCGTGCCATGAATCGTCCGTGGCAAGGACAAGTAAACGATCGCATCATCGAGCAACTCAAAACTGCTCTCCCCGATGCAGTCATGCGGACGACGTTGATTGTCGGTTTTCCTGGCGAAACCGACGCTCATTACCAACATTTGCAATCGTTCTTGCGACAGCACGAATTCGATCATGTTGGGGTCTTTACCTTCTCCGCAGAGGATGGCACCGCCGCCGCTACCTTGCCCAACCAGTTGCCCCAAGCAATCATGGACGAGCGACGCGACGGGATTATGGAACTTCAACAGCCAATTTCACTGCGACGCAATCAAAGTGAAGTCGGTAAAACTGTCGATGTCCTGATCGAACAAGAACATCCCGAATCGGGAATGTTAATCGGCAGATCTGCCAGATTTGCCCCAGAAGTGGACGGAGTAGTGTATGTTAGTGGGAGTGCCCGTCTGGGATCGATCGTTCCCGCTACTATTCACGCAGCCGACCATTACGATCTTCACGGCGAGATCGTTTACTAGCAAACAGTCTATAACGATCGGTTATCCGGCAATACCAAGTTTAAAGCTTTGGTATTAACATGATAAAAGAACGCTACTAAACTAACTGTTAAATTCAAGATTTAAACTAAGTTTTAATTTTGGATTGGAGCGAAGACGCTAGAACTCAGTAAAAAGACCGACTATTCGACAACAATTCACAGCAGAATCTCCGCAGCGCGAGCGAGCGAACGTTCTGTAACTATTTAGTATTTATTTTATTGGTGGAGAATTGGAGCCAATTCTCACACAGCCTGCCACTGAATGGTTTGCATATTGGGTACGATGTTTTCCCCGGTTATTATACTGATTAATTCCTAAATATTAGCTCCTAAAATTTTCGATTTCAAATCATACCGAGC